>NZ_JBSSDE010000042.1:0-27006 GCF_054060435.1 Thermostichus sp. MS-CIW-34
CGCCCCGGCCCCGGCGGCGCATAGCCCACCCGCTTGGGAATGCCGGTCAGCCACAACAACAGCTTGACCCCCAAGCTTCGGCCCAGGCTCAGCACCCCGTCATACTGCCGCTCCCGAATGCGCCCCAGCAGGTCGCTGAGATCCCCCAACGACAGCCGCTCCTTGAAAGGAAAAGTCAGCACCCGGCTCACCGAAGGGCAAACCTCATAAGCCCCTGCTGCCCGCGGCTCCACAACCACCTCCAGCTCCGCCTCCGGGAAGCGCTGCCGCAAACTGGCCAGGGCGGGGAAAAACAAAATCTGGTCACCAATCCCCCCCGGCACCAGAGCCAAAAGGCGGGGGGCCAAAGGCGCTGTGCCGCCAACTGCTCGAGAAGCCACCTGCATAAAGCATCCTGTAGAAAGCGGTATCCAGGGATCCCTGGCTCAGGACATCCCGCGCTTACTCTATCTCAGATTGCAGACCTTCAGGACAGGCTGGGCAGACCGGTTCCAGCCCCCTGCTGGCCCAGAGCGTTGTCTACCCAGGCTCTCATCCGCGATGATGGGCTGTGGCCGCCACCTTCTCCAAAGGCAGCACCATGACGGAGGAGCCGATTCCGCTGTTGGATTTGACGGGGCAGTACCGCGCTTTGGCCGCGGTGTTGCAGCCGCAGCTGGAAGCGCTGCTGGCCTCTGGCCAGTACATCGGCGGGGCGGCGGTGCAGCGCTTTGAGGAGCAGTTTGCCCAGTTTTTGGGGGGTGGCCCCCTGGAGGCCGTCGGCTGCAATTCCGGCACCGATGCCTTGGTGTTGGCTTTGCAGGCTTTGGGCATCCAGGCGGGGGATGAGGTGCTCACCAGTGCCTTCAGTTTTTTTGCCTCGGCTGCCGCCATCAGCCGGGTGGGGGCGCGTCCGGTGTTTGTGGATGTGGATCCGTGCACCTTTAACCTGGATCCGCAGCTACTGGAAAGGAGCATCTCCCCCCGCACCAAGGCGGTGGTGGTGGTGCATTTGTTTGGGCAGGCGGCCAACATGACCCAGATTCTGGCTATTGCCCGGCGGCATGGGTTGGCGGTGGTGGAAGATTGTGCCCAGGCGGTGGGGGCCTGTTGGGGGGGCAGGCCGGTGGGCACGTGGGGAGAGGTGGGCTGTTTCAGTTTTTTTCCCACCAAGAATCTGGGGGCGGCTGGGGATGGGGGGGCGGTGGTGACGCGGGATCCCCAACTGGCCAGGCGGGTGCGGGCGCTGCGGGAGCATGGGCAGACCCGTCCGTACCACCACGAGTATCTGGGTCTCAACAGTCGTTTGGATGCGCTGCAGGCGGTGATTCTCTCGGTGAAGTTGCCTTATCTGCGGGAGTGGAACTGGCGGCGGCAGGGGATTGCGGAGTGTTACCACCGCTTGCTGCAAGGGATCCCGGGTTTGATGTTGCCCCAGGTGGGGGTGGGGGGGAACTCGGTGTGGCACCAGTACACGGTGCGGGTGGTGGGTTCTGAGCCGTTGGATTCGCGGCGGCGGGACGATTTGCAGCAGGGTCTGAAGGAGCGGGGCATTGGCAGTCGGGTTTACTATCCTCTGCCGTTGCCGCTGCAGCCGGTGTACCGAGGGCTGGGCTACAGGCGGGGGGATCTGCCCAATGCCGAGCTATGTGCGGCTCAGGTGTTGTCTTTGCCGTGTTTTCCTGAGTTGACCACCTGTCAACAAGAGCGGGTGGCTGCGGCCATTGCTGAAATCCTCTCAGAAAAAACCTGCCCGTAGCACTCAGTTATGTCTGCCTTATGGTCATTTCGATTCAAACTAGAACACTGCACCCACGCCCACAGTCATTTTAAATAAGAATGAAACGAAATGAAACATTTCCATCCCATTGCTTCCCAACTCCCCTCTCCCTCTGGGAAGAGGACTGGGGGTGATCTCGGAAGCGGTATGGAGCGCTTGGGGATTGTCTCAATCCAGCTTGAAAGGACTACAAATGGCCAAAAAACGAAGTCTCCAGACCCGTCCTCCCAGTGCGGCGGAAGGAAGCCAGCAGGGTGTCAATTCTGGGACTCGACCGGCTGCGGCGGCTGCCATTTCAGCACCAAGGTAGAAAGTTGCGGCAGGCAGAGCTCGAGGGAGTAGGGCAAGTTGTGGTAGGCCCAGTCGTCTGTCCACTTGCCCCCCAAATTGCCTACCCCGCTGCCCCAAAACTCCACAGCATCGCTGTTGAGCAGCTCTCGATAAAAACCTCGTTCCGGTACCCCAATGCGGTAATTGGGCCAGACCACCGGCGTGAAGTTACAAACCACCACCACCCACTCACTGGGATCCTCCCCATAGCGGATGAAGGAAACGATGCCGCGATGATCGCTGCAGTCAATCCAGCGGAACCCTTCTGGCTTGGTGTCTTGGGTATACAGGGCAGGCTCAGAGCGCAACAGGTGATTCAGGCTGGCCACGTAGTGGCGCAACTTGGCGTGGGGTTCATACTGCAGCAGCCCCCAGTCCAGATCTGCCCAAACGTTCCACTCATTCCACTGGCCAAACTCCATGCTCATGAACAAGGTTTTCTTGCCAGGGTGGGTGAACATGTAGCCATACAAAGCCCGCAGACTGGCGAACTTATGCCAATGATCCCCCGGCATTTTGCCCAACATGTGGCTCTTGCCATGCACCACCTCATCATGAGAAAAGGCCAGCATGTAATTTTCGCTGAAGGCATACATGAGGCTGAAGGTAACCAAATGGGGATGGAACTGGCGGAACCAGGGATCCATGTGGAAATAATCCAACATGTCGTGCATCCAACCCATGTTCCACTTCAAGTTGAAGCCCAGCCCGCCCACATGGGTTGGCCAAGTTACCATCGGCCAAGCAGTAGATTCTTCGGCAATGGAAAGCGCACCGGGGTTGTATTTGAAAATGAGGGTATTGAGCTGCCGGAAAAAGTCGATGGCTTCGAGGTGTTCCCGCCCGCCGTAGGGATTGGGGATCCAGTCTTTGCGGTCATAATCCAGATAAAGCATCGAGGCCACCGCATCCACCCGGATCCCGTCGATGTGGTATTTCTCGAACCAAAAAAGGGCATTGGCCACCAGATAATTGCGCACCTCGTTGCGGCCATAATTAAAAACCAAAGTGCCCCAGCCTTTGTGCTCGCCTTTGCGAGGGTCGGCGTATTCGTACAGGTGAGTACCGTCGAAAAAAGCCAGCCCATGCCCATCTTTGGGGAAATGTCCGGGCACCCAATCGACAATCACGCCGATCCCGGCCTGGTGGGCCCGATCGACAAAATACATAAAGTCTTGCGGGGATCCATAGCGGGATGTTACGGCATAGTAGCCAATCACTTGATAGCCCCAAGAGCCATCGAAGGGGTGTTCTGCCACCGGCAACAGCTCGATGTGGGTAAAGCCCAGCTCCTTCACATAGGGGATTAGCTTGTCCGCCAGCTCGCGGTAGGTGAGGAAGCGAGTATTGGGCTTTTGGTCCACCAGCACACTTTGCCCTTCGGCAGGTGGATCTTCAGCCGAGGCGTGCATCCAGGATCCCAGATGCACCTCATAAACCGAAATCGGCGAGCGCAGGGGATCGGTGGCGGCGCGTTTTTCCAGCCAGGCTTGGTCGTGCCAGGTGTAGGTGTTGAGGTCGGCTACGATGGAGCCGGTTTTGGGGCGCACCTCCTGTTGGAAGCCATAGGGATCCGATTTTTCGTAGATATCCCCCCAGGAAGTTTTCACCTCGTACTTGTAGATGGCGCCTGGCCCTATGCCGGGGATGAACACCGCCCAGATGCCGCTTTCGCCCAGCCGCTTCATCTGGTGTTGACGCCCGTCCCAGTGGTTAAAATCGCCGATAACGCTGACGTTGCGGGCGTTGGGAGCCCAGACGGCGAAATGCACCCCCTTCACCCCGTCCACCGTGATGGGATGAGCGCCCAGCTTGTCGTAGATGCGGTGGTGATTCCCCTCGTTGAACAAGTAGCGATCCAGCTCGCCAATGTGGTTGACCTTCTCCAAGGGAAAGCGGTAGGGATCCTCCCATTCTTCCAAGTGTTCCCCTTGGGGATCCCAGACCCGTTGGGCCCGCAAAAAATAGTCCGGCAGAGGGGTTCCCGGCTCAAAGCGCAGCTCGAATAGCGTTTCCGGGTGCAGCGGCTGCATCGGGTAAGCCTGTCCAGTGGCGCGTTCCACCAGCCAAACCTGCCGAGCATTGGGCACAAGGGCGCGCACCAACCCAAAGGATTTCCCGGCCTCTTCTATCTGCTGGGGGCCCAAAACGGCATAGGGATCCTGCCATTGGTTGGAAACAAACTGACCCACTTGTTCGGCAGACAGGAGAAAGCCCATCGGGAACCCTCAGTAAATGACCATTCTAGTCTAGCGGTGGCTGACCCCCAGTTTGCGCTGTCAGCTCCAGGCCCGCCTCCAGGCAAAGAATCCCTGCAAGAAGTTCTGCAGGCGGGGGTTGGTGGCCAATTGTTGCCTGCGGTGCTGCAGGGCCGCCTTGGCGTTCACCTCCGAGCGGGTGGGGTAGATGTGGATCCCGGTCAGGGCAGAGACGGGCAGCCGCCGGCTCATGGCCAAAACCACTTCATGAATCAGCTCTCCCGCCTGGGATCCCACCAGGTGCGCCCCCAAAATCTGGCCGTTGCGCCGACAGATCAACTTGGCAAAGCCCAGGGGGGCAGCTTCTGCCTGGGCCCGATCCACATCGGCAAACTCCTGTTTGAGCACCACCACATCCTTGCCGTATTGCTGCCGGGCTTCGCTTTCGGTGAGGCCCACACGGGCCAGCTCCGGCTCGGTGAAGATGGCCCAAGGAATGACGCGATAACGCGCTTGGCTGAGGGGGAAAAACAGGGCATTGACCAAGGCCACTGCCGCTTCGTAGGCCGCCACATGGGTAAATTGCGGCCCGCCGATGACATCCCCACAGGCGTAGATGCGGGGATTGCGGGTTTGCAGCTTGGCATTTACCTGGATCCCTTGGGGGGTGTACTGCACGCCGGCGGCTTCTAGACCCAGCCCTTCCACGTTCGGGATCCGACCGGCGGCCACCAAAATCTCTTCTGCGCGGATCACCGGGTCACCTGTAGCGGCGGTGCCTGCCCCGGAATTGGCCTTTAGGGAAAGCAGCTTTGCCCCTTGCTCTTGGCCAACTGCTGTGGCGCGTACCCGGGTGAGGATGCGGATCCCATCTTGGGTCAACTGTTGCTGCACCACCTGGGCGGCTTCGGGATCCTCCTTGGGCAAGATGCGCTCGCGGCTGGCAATGAGGGTCACCTCGGATCCCAGACGGGCCAGAGCTTGGCTCAACTCGCAGCCTACCGGCCCCGCCCCTATCACCGCCACCGATTTGGGCAAGCGGGTCAAGTCAAAGATCGATTCGTTGGTCAGATAGCCCGCCTCGGCCAAGCCCGGCAAGGGGGGAACCCAAGGACGGGATCCGGTGGCGATGACAAAAGCCCGCGCCTGTACCTGCCGTCCTGCCACCTCAAAGGTGCGCCCATCCACAAAGCGGCCCTTGGCAAACACCAGTTCCACCCCCAGTTGGCGGAAGCGATCTGGCGAATCGGCGTGGTTGGCGATGTAGCTCTGGGCAGAGCGAATGTGTTCGTACACCTTGAGGTAATCCACCGAGATCCCTGCTGGGCCAGGGAGAGTTACCCAACCGGCAGCCATGGCCTGGCGAATCCGATGGACGGTATGGGCCACGTGAAGAAGGGCTTTGCTGGGCACACAGCCATACCAGAGGCAATCGCCGCCCAAGCGGTCGCTGCCTTCCACCAGCAGCACCTTGGCCTTCAGTTGGGCCGCAGCGCTGGCCACCACCAGACCCGCCGCACCAGCGCCAATGACCACAATATCGTAGGAGACAGGCATGGCTTGTTCTGAACAAAAACATCGGGCAAGGGATAGCACCATCCTATGTCTTGAGTGGGCCGGGGGCAGGATGGGAGCATGCCTCTAACCCCCAAAACCCTGAACTTTGCTGAATTTACTGAGCTTTAGGCGGTTTGGCAAAAGTCATTGAGAGGGATATAGTAGACCAAGTTTCCCCCTGATCCTTGAGTCCACCGCAACGGTTGCCGGGAAGTGAAGGGGGAAAGCGCTCGGGGGGTATTCCTCAGGGCTTTGCGGGATACCGCCTTCCTGCTTGGACTCCGTCCCGCTGACGCGAACAGAGATAGGCAGGATGCGATCGCTTCTTTCCTGAACCATGTTCAGGAGAGTTCAGCGTGAATGTATCAGAAGGGGATCCCTTTCCACACCCTTTCTGCATGGGAGAAGAACTTGTTAGAGTGGGACGGATGGATCCCTTGCAAGCTGGGTTGATCCGTCTGTTCTACCTTTCAGGGTTTGGGGACTTATGACTATCCTGCTGCCGAGCGAACCTATCTTGGCCGTGAGCATCTTTGGCATGGGCCTGCCAGAGCTGGCCGTGATTGGGGTGATCGCGGTGGTCGTGTTTGGCCCCAAGAAGCTACCGGAGTTGGGCAGCGCCTTTGGCAAAGCGTTGCGGAGTTTCAAACAAGAGATGAACAACCCCAGCAGCGATGACGAGCCTGCCGGCGCAGAAAAGGCGGAGAAGGTGGTTGAGAAAGATGCCGCCTGAGGGTCGCGGAGAGGGGTGGGATCCCAACTCCTGCAAGGGGCCTGCTGCCGGAACTGTTGAGAGGGGGGATCCAAGCCAGCTTTGGATGAGAGGTGAAGTCAGCTCGCAAGGGAGCCGGCTCCAGGGCTAGTGTATAGTTCTGGAAAGTTCCCCAGCCTAGTGCTACCGGCTGAGCCAAAATCAGCCCGGATAGGCTCATCGGATGCCCCAGAGGTGGTATGGCTGAGCTGACCGATTTCGAGTTGATGCGCCAGATCCAACTGCGGGATCGCCGCAGCCACTTTTTGCTCAAGGATCGCTATCAGAAGCGCCTGCTGGATATTGCCTTGGCCATTCTCAAGCAACCTCACCAGGCGGAAGAGGTGGTGCGGCAGGTGTTCGAGTTCTGCTGGAAACACGCCAATGCCTTTGACCTGCAGCGGGATCGCTCGGTGGCTCTGTGGCTCTACGAGTTGACGGCCTTTCAAGCCAGGGAACGGCTGCGGCGTTGGGCTTGGCTACCTGTCCCCCTCTCCATTCAAACCTCAGCCCCTCTGGAGCCGCGACGTCTCCTTTGGGGCAGCCTGGCGGTATTGGGGATCTACGCGCTGGCCATAACAGCGGCCTACTGGCGGCTGCGCTGGCAGTGGGGATCCCCCATCGAGGGAGAGTCGGTGGCAGTTCAACGGCTCTACCAAGAGTGGCAACGACAACCGCAGGTGCAGCGAACCCTGCTGCGGGATCCCAGCTTCAGCACTCCCCTGTTGGTGCAAGCCCTCTGGTCACCCCATGCCAAGCAGGTGCTGCTCTTGGCCTCGGAGATGGCCCCTGCCCCCCCAGGGAGCACCTATCAACTGTGGCTGGAGTCGGAGATCCAGGGAGGGGGACGACTGCTGGAAAACGCCGGCACTTTTGCCGTCAACGGGGAAGGATCCCTGCAATGGCTCAGTCAACCCCTCCATTCTGAGCAGCCGACCCACCTTCTCGTCACCCTTGAACCGGCAGGAGGGAGCGAATCCCCCACAAGCCCGCCTCTGCTGCAGAGCAGTTTTTGGATCCCTGCTGCCCAGCCCTGATCAAGAGATCAAGAGAGATGGGGGGATGGCTGGGGAGTTTGTCCCCCGCTCTTGCGCCGCTTAGCATGGGATCCCCGCAAGCGCACCTTGAGACGGTAGCGAACAGTTTCATGCACAACTTTGTAGGAAGCATCCACACCGTGCGTTTCCCGCAGCCATTCGCGGATGTCGCTGTAGGTACGGAATCGGCCAGGCTGATGCAGCTCCTGCTTGAGGATTTCCAAAACCGGCTTGGGGATGAGGGGTTTGCGCCCTTGGTTGCGGGGCACCGTCAACATGCCCTCTAGCCCCTTGGCCTTGTAGCGTTGAAACCATCGAAAAATCGTTGAGATGTCCCGCCCCAGAATTTCAGCCAAGCCTGTCATCGTCTTGACTTTCCCAATCTTGAGCAGGTAGAGAGCTTGAACCCGCTCCTTCCCGGTCGGTGTAGACTGCTTGCTTAGTAGGGATTTGAGCTCTTCAGCCGATTCCTGAATGTCGAGCTTGAGGACTCCAGCCATGTTGGGGCGTCGCAGAACAGCGTTGAATTCGTTGCCTGGCGGAGAGTCTACCACAGTAACTTGGGGTTTTGGAAGTTGTTCGTGAAGTTTGCCTGGGCATTGCTTGACATTTACAGAATCTCGAACTGAAAAATCTCTAACAGGCTACCCTCGTCGCTTTTCAGGATAGGCGGGCAAGGGATCCCCTCTAGGGCGGCAGGCCGTGGCTGTAGGAGTGGCTGTAGGATCAGAGGGCAAGCTTGCCGACGCTGCACTATGGTTCTTCGCAAGTATCTTGCAGGAGAGGGGCTGCGTTGGTTTCGCCTGGCCCTGCAGTTGCAAGGATCGGTTGTACCGGCAGTGCTTCCCCGCGCCTTTATCTGCGGCTTGGCCGGGGTGCTGGTTTCGGTTCTGTATAAGTTGGGGCTGCCCCTGGCGCTGTCGTCGTTGGTGGCGTTTGTGCCCAACATCGTTTTGGGTTTGATGCTGGTGTTTCGGACAAACACCGCCTACGAACGGTTCTGGGAGGGGCGGAAAGCTTGGGGATCCGTGGTGAATGACGTGCGCAATTTGGCCCGCTTGATTTGGGTAGCCATTGAAGAAAAGCAACCCGGCGACCGGGAAGAGAAGATCCAAACTCTATATCTGTTGCCCGCCTTTGCCATGGCCATGAAACAGCACTTGCGCCAGGAACCTTTGCTGGATGAGATTCAGCCCCTCCTCAGCCCGGAGCAGTTGCAACGTCTCCAAAGCCTCAACCATCCCCCTTTGCAGATTGCCTTTTGGATTGGAGATTATCTGCAGCGACAATACCAAAAGGGCCGCGTTGAGGTCTACCAGCTCACGATCATGGTGGAGCGGCTCAACAGCATGGTGGATGCGCTGGGGGCTTGCGAGCGCATTCTCATGACCCCAATGCCCATGGCTTATGCCCTGCACTTGAAGCAGTTGTTATTGCTCTACTGTTTATCTTTGCCGTTTCAGATGGTGGAAGGTTTGGGTTGGATGACCGGCCCCATTGTGGGATGGCTGAGCTTTATGTTGTTTGGCGTTGAAGAGATCGGCATCGAAATTGAAAACCCCTTCGGCCGGGATCCCAATGATCTGCCCCTCGATAACATTTGCAACAAGATGAAGCACAATATCCTGGATTTAATCGATTCCACCTGAGAGAACTCTTGGGCAGCCGTCCATTCCAGGGTTTCCTCAGATCCTCAGTCGGCACCTACCCCTAGTGGAGATAGCCGGGACGAACCCGATGATTGAGAGGAAGGGATCCCTATATCTTGGGTAGGGAACAAGATGGGTTTGCTAAACTGTGGACAATTTGCCGAGGTGCTCTGGGGATGGCCTGCTCAACCTGCACATTTTTACACCTGGCCGATGTGCATCTGGGCTATGACCGCTACGACAGCCCGGAGCGGAGCAAGGACTTCTTTTTGGCTTTTCGGGATGTTGTCCGGCGCTATGCCATTCAGGATCCGGTGGACTTTGTGCTCATCGCCGGAGATCTGTTCGAGCATCGGCAGATTCAGCCCGGCGTTCTCAACCAAGCCCAGATCGTCTTGCGGGAGCTGCAGCAGGCCGGGATTCCGGTGTTGGCCATCGAGGGCAACCACGACAACCGTCCCTATGGCGTGAAAACCAGTTGGCTGAGGTACTTAGCCGATCACGGGGAGTTGATCCTGCTGGAGCCTGAGGAAGGGGAAGAGGGACTGGAGCTGCGCCCCTGGTCAGGTCGGCGGGGTGGGTATCTGGATTTGCCCTGTGGGGTGCGGGTGATCGGATCCCAGTGGTACGGATCGGCAGCCCCTCGGTCGATTGAGCAGTTGGCGGCGGCCATTCGACGGTTGCCCCCCGGCCCAGAACGGGTGGTGTTGATGTTCCACCACGGTCTAGAGGGCCAAATTGCCCGTTACCAAGGCGCTCTGCGCTACAAAGATCTGCTGCCCCTGCGGGAGGCGGGGGTGGGCTACCTGGCCTTGGGACACATTCACAAAAGCTATTCCGAGGGCGGGTGGATCTTCAACCCGGGATCCCTGGAGGCCAACAGCACTGCCGAATGGGACTTCCAACGGGGGGCCTATCGCGTCCGCTGGGGAGATGGCCCACCCCAAGCGGAGTTGGTGCAGGATTACCATCAGCGGCCCCGCCGCCGGCTCTATCTGGAGGCCAAGGGCAGAGAAACCCCCGAACAGATTGCCGCAGCAGCCATTGCCTTGGCTAAGGGATCCCGTTTTCAGGAAAGTGAGATGGAGCCGATGGTGGAGTTGCGGCTGGTGGGACAGGTGGGGTTCGCCAAGCATGAGCTGGATAGCCGCGCCCTACAGTGTCAAATTCAGCAGCTCACCGGCGCCTTGCTGGTTCTGTTTCGTTTTGAGGCCAATACTTTAGAGCTCGGGTCGGCTGCCCTTTCCTTGGAAGAAGAGGGGCAAAGGCTACAAATCGAAGAGAAAATCTACAGGGATCTGCTGAGCAGCCATGCCCACTACCGCAAACGCAGTGAAGAGCTAGCGCGGCTGCTTCTGGATCTTAAAGAAAAGGTTTTGGATGGGCAAGGAGAATCGGAAGTGTATGCTCACCTAAGGGGAGCTTTTGATGCTCCGCATCGCTGTCGCGAATGGGGAGCAGAAGACTGATTATGCGGATCCTCTCTCTCGCTTTACAAAACTTCAAATCTCATGAGGATGCCGTCTTCACGTTTGAGCCAGGTATTAACGCCATTTGCGGAGAAAACGGAGCGGGCAAGACCAGCATTTTGGAAGCCATTGCCTGGGTTTTGTTCGACTACTGCCCCTACAGCCAAGAAGAAATCATTCGCTCCGGGGCCAACGACGCAGTGGTGACTGTGCAATTTATCTCCCAATGGGATCAGCGCACCTACGATGTTCGCCGCAGCGTCACGCAGGGATATCGTCTCTTTGATCCCCAGCTGAAGCAGCGCCTAGAGTATGAGCGCAAGTCCGATGTGCTGCCGTGGCTGAGGCAACATTTGGGCGTACCTGCCGGTACCGACCTGGCGCGGCTCTTTGCCACAACGATTGGGGTGCCCCAAGGGACTTTCACGGCAGACTTTCTCAAAACCGGTCGAGATCGCAAAGAAGTTTTCGATCGCATCTTAAAGGTGGAAGAGTACCAGCAGGTAGCCAAAGACCTGTTGGCGGTCGAAAAATACAGCGAGGCGCAGATTCAGGCCATTAATCATCAAATTGAATTGCTCCGCCAACAGCTACAGGAGTGGGATCCGCTGCAAGCGGAGCGGCAGAAAATCCAACAAGAACTGAGTTATTGGCAAGAGCGCTTGAGTCAATCGATCCACACTCTGGATCAGGTTAAGCTTGAGATCGAGCGACTGGAGAAATGGCTTGAGCAAATCCAAACTTTAGATCACCAGATTGCCCAACTGGAGCAAAAGGGATCCCTGCTTCAGGTATCTCTTGAGCAGGCAGAAAAGTTATGGGCAGAGGCCAGGCAAGCTCAAGCGCAGCAACAGCAATACTGGGAGGGATCTCAGCATTTTTTGGCCACAGAAGCTCGCTTGCGGGAGCTGGAAAAACAGCAACAGCAACGCTTGGAGTGGCTGAAACAGCGGGATGCTTTGCTCTCGCAAAAGCAGCATATCGAAAACCAATTGGCAAGACTTCAAGAAAAGTTAAGCCAACAGCAGCGCTGGAAGCAGGAGCTAGAGGAGCTAACCCCGCAAATTCAGGCCCAAGAGGAGCTAGAGCGTCAGCAGACCTATTGGACTCAACAGCTCAACACGTTGCTACACCTGCACCGCGAATGGGAACAGATCCAGGCAGAATGGACAGCCCACGCCGAGCGCTGTCAACTGCTACAAAGCCGAGTGCAAGAAGCTGAACAGGCCCAGGCCATATGTCGGCAGCATCAATTGACCTACAACCGTTATTTGCAGTTGGAAACCCTCATTGCAAAGCAGGAAGCGCTGCGGCGAACCCGACAAACTTTACTGGCTCAACGGGAAACTTTGCAACATCAACTGCATCGATTGGAGCTGCAGGGATCCGAATATCAGCAACAACTCCAGATCTTCCAAAAAATGGAGGCGGAAAAACTTGAGCTGCAACCCCTGTGTGAACGGCAGGCCTCCCTGGAGCAGCGCCACTCCCAACTTGGCGAGAAGTTGGCTTCCTTTCAGGCTCTGCGCCTTGAACTCAAACAACGGGAAACGGAGCAGGAACAAGGCCAAGTCCAATTGCAACAACTGCAGCTCCAACTGAGACAACGGCAGGCGGATTTGGAGCGGGTAGCCGCCATTCCTGCGCTCGAAACTCAACAGGAGCGATTGCAAACTCAGCTCAGCCGCATTGCCGCAGCTCGTCAATTTCAACAGGAGCTACAAGCGCTTTTTGAGCAGGGCTCGGATCAATTGGCTCAACACCATCACAGCATCCGGCAACTTCTGGACGAATTGGAAGCGCAGCGACACAACTATCCCCAACTTCAATCTCTGTGGCAGCGGATCCCAGAGGTACTCACTCGATCTTCAGCACTCAGCCAACAGTTGCTCCAGTCCATCCATCAGATTTTGCAGGATCTGGCTCCCCAAACTTCCGAGCCCCAACTTCGTCAGCAGTTGTCCAACATCCAAAAACAACTCAGGACTTTGCAACCCTTGCTCGGCCTAACCGCACAAATACCCGATTTACAAGCCCAAATTCAGCAACTGCTGCAGTTGCAAGCCGAACGACAAAGCAGAATTGATGATCTTCACTGGGATCTTGAGGCTGAGCCCACCTTCCTTCGGCAACAACAGGAAATTGGCCAGGCGCTGCAAGAACTGGGGGATCCCAGAGGGCAAATCCAGCGCTTGGAAAGAGATCTCAGCCGCAAGTCTAGGGTTGAGCAAGAATATCAACAAATAGCGGCCCATGTTCAGCAACTCCAACAGCAGATACAAGCCCTAGAAGAGCAGCTGCAACCGCTTTCAGATCTGGATGAAAGAATTGCAGCTTTGCGGGAAGAACAAGGCCGGCACCGCAACAACTACGAGACCTTTATCCGCATGCAGCCTCTTGCCCAAAGTTTGCCCCGACGGCAAGATGAACTCCAAGCGGCTCAGTTGGCCCTAGATCAAATCCAGAAAGCCAAGCAAGAAAAACAAGCCCAGATCGACCGCTGGGAACAAACAGAGGGATCCAAAGATAACCTGCAAGCCCAAATTGCAAAAGCCGCCGAAACCCTAAGGGCACTGGGGGATCCCAGAAGTCAAGCCGAACGGCTCAAAGCAGAGCTAAAACAGGAAAAGCAGTATTTACAAATGCAGGCCGACTGCCTGCAGCAGCTTCAGGATTTACAGGCCGCACTCAACCCTATCGAGGAGGCCCTATGCCAAACGGAGCATCTGGATCGAGAGCTGGGATCCCTGCAGGAAGAACGCGAACGATACCGTTTAGATCACGAGCGCTATCTGCAGGCAGAACCCATCGCCAAATTGCTTCCCCAACGGGAACAGGAACTGGCCGAGCTAAACGCCCAGCGGCAGCAACTGCAAACTCAGCTTTCCCAACTTCGCGCAGCACGGGATCCCTTGGCTGCTCTATATCGACCGCAGGAGCATGAGCGCCTTCGATCCCTTCTGCAGGCCACCGAAATTCAAAAAGCCGAAGCCCAAGCCCGACTGGAGAGCTTAGCTCCTCAACTGAGCAAAATTGAGGAAAAGTTGCGGCAATTGGAACAGGCCAAGGCCAGCTTAAAGCAAGTCGAGGCCGAAAAAACTGAGAGAGAACGCCTACACCGCTTTATCAAATTCAGCCGAGAGACCTACAGAAAAGCCGGCCCCCAAGTTACCCAATACTACCTGCAGCAGATCAACCATACTGCCGATCACCTCTTCCGAGAAATTCTCAACCGTCCCAACGTCACCCTGACCTGGGAAGCCGATTATGAGATCCGCGTTCAAGAAGCCGGCAGCCCCAAACGACGGTTTGCCAGCCTTTCCGGGGGAGAGCAAATGTCGGCGGCCTTGGCAGTGCGCTTGGCTTTACTCAAGGTGTTGGGACAACTAAATATTGCCTTTTTCGATGAGCCCACCACCAATATGGATGCCCAACGGCGACAGCGGCTGGCAGAGGCTATTACCAACCTGCGATCTTTTGAGCAGCTGTTTGTCATCAGCCACGACGATACCTTTGAGCAAATGACAGAAAATGTTATTCGGGTGGAAAGGCACTCCGGATCCAAGTCGGTAGGGAGGGATCCCGCCCATGGTGTTTAGAGCCGACCGGATCCTGGCGGTGCTGCAGCAGAAGCGGGAGGCCTTTGCCACTTTTGATCAAAGGCTGTCGGAGCGCAGAGAATACTATAAGCAGGCCATGGAAAGCTTGTGCCAGTGGTCAAGCCTAGAGATTGCCGAAAAAATAGCTCCATTCCCTTTCCCAGGCGCTTTACCTACTGCAGAGTGGGATCGCTACTCCAATTGGAGGATCCCTTTTGAGCAGGAATGGGCCAATTACGAAGAAAGCCGCGATTGGGCGAAGTCGGTCATTGAAAATATTCCTACCTTTGCCGTAGATGGATCCCAGATTTATCCCAGCAAAGATCTGTCAATACCGGTGGCGCTGGTGCAAATCGGCTGGTATGAAAATTATCACTGCGCAGCAGGCTTGTACGAAAAAGACATCCAAGTGGATGTATTGACTCCAAGGGACCTGGGATCCGACAGCAGCGGCGAACCGAAAGAGCGAATGGTTAACATGCGCCGCTTTCAAATGGAAATCGAGAGACTTGTAGAATACATTCAAAAATCTCAACCGGGATCCCGAAAATTGGCCTTTTTGGACGGGGCGCTGGTGGCTACTTTTGCCGAAGTCTTTGAGCCAGAAAGCCAAGACTTTTATGTGCAGTGTTTGCTCCAGCTTCTGCGGGCCAGCGAGCAAAGCCGGATCCCCATCGTGGCCTACATAGACACCACCTACACTTCCGATTTGGTGGCGTTGCTGAAGCATTGTTTTGACCTACCCGAAGCTCCACAGCTTCACGATGCGCAACTGCTTAGTCCCTGGTTGGAGTGGGGGGATCGCACACCTTTTTTCATCTGTGCCCGCGGCGGCAGCCTCAACCCCCAAGATGGGATCCTCAACTCCTACCAAGAAATGCGGGAGCGAGTGGGGTTTGTTTACCTGCGCACCAATGACAACTTTCCGGCCCGCTTGGAAATACCCGTTTGGGTTTATGAGGCAGGACTGTTGGACTGGTTGGTGGATCTGGTTCGCTGTGAGGTGGTGATTGGGCGAGGTTATCCTTATGTGCTGGAGACAGCCGATCAAATAGCCGTTATCCGCAATGAGGATCGCAACCTTTTCTTGCGTCTCATGCAAGATTGGGCCGCTCGCGAAAAGCTGAACCTAAGGCTATCCCGGAAAACAGTAAGTAAATTACAGCGGAGACGAGTTCGATGAGATTGGGAAAGGTAGTTCGCTCCAACAATCACTGTGATTATGTGGTGCAGGTGGACGATGCTTTAGAAGTCAAAAATCCGCCGGCTCCTGATGACTATGGCTTCGGCAGCTTTGTCAAGCTAGAAAGCGACCGGCGACACTGGGCCGTAGGTCTGGTTTACAATACCCAACTCCTGAATCCGATGTTCCTCAATTCTGGGCCGCGCCTTTCCAGCCAGCCGGATCCCTATTTTTCCCCCGATTTGCAGAATGAGGTGCGCACATTGCTCTCGGTGGTTTTAATCGGGGCTCTGGATGAAGAGCGCCGCTGTGGCCGACAAGGGATCCCACGCGTGGTGGTGCCTGTAAACACGCCGGTTTTTCGCATGAGCCGGGAAGAGATCCTGCGCTTTCACCAGGATCCCCAAGGTCAAACCCAATTTTCCTACTATGGTTTGCTGCTGAGTAGTGGCGGCAACTTTGCCAATCATTTGATCTACCAAGTCTTGAATGACATTACGCCGATGTTTGCCGATCCAGCCCAACGGCGAGCCCTGCAAATCTTAAGCAAAGAATTGGCCTGGAAAATGACTGTAGGAGCGATGCGCTAATGCCCCAAAAAATCACCGATAATGGCCACCATCCAGAAGCCACCCTCTCTCCAACTGAGGACTCTCCAGAGGTAATTGGCACCGTCAAAGGGCCTGGAGAAACCTCTAACCAATATGTTTTCATCACTTCCAATACCCAAGCGGTAAAGGTGGGCGATTTCGTCTACTACGAAGTCCAGGATCCCCAATCGCAAACGCTGCAAATCTTGGGTAAAATTAGCCAAGTTCAGCTCCTGGATCACATCCCCGATCGCATCTTTGCCGATACCGAAATCGATCCCAGCACCATTGTGGCTCTGGTGGGCTTCACCCATCCCAATCCGGAAATCTATGCGGTTACCGTCGAGGTCATCGGCTATTTCAATCAGAAGATGGGCTTTATTAACCCCCGCCGCGCTCCGGATCCCGGTGCCAAGGTCTTTTTGGCCTCCAATCGTCTGCTGAAATCAATTTTGAACAAACGAGATGAAACAGCCATTGGGGGTGCTCACTTGGGCAGCCTGTTGTTGCGCGATGAGGGAGCAGTGCCCGTAGTACTGGACGTCAAGGAAATGGTCAGCACCCATCTGGCCATTTTGGCGGGGACAGGATCCGGCAAATCTTATACAGCAGGGGTTTTGATTGAAGAGCTGCTTTTGCCCAAAAACCGAGCTGCCGTCCTCATTTTCGATCCCCACGGGGAATACCACACGCTGTCAGAAATGCAGTCCCACCCCAAGTTTTTTGGGGAAGATGGCTACCGACCCAAAGTCAAGGTTCTTTCACCGCAGGAAATTAAGATTCGTGTATCTTCTCTTAACTTCTTTGATATTCTGACCCTGCTGCCAGAGACCACTGACCGACAGAAATCTTTTCTGGAGAAAGCCTTTCGCAAAACAACTCAATTTAACCCGATCCGCTGGACGATTCAGGACTTAATCGATGCCGTAAATGAAGCCGATTCTGCAGAAGATGGATCCCAGGGATCCTCAGCCGCCGCCTTGGAGTGGAAATTAGAACAGATCGACCGTTCTCCCTATTTCGACAATTTGCAACACCTAGCTCCCAAAGACTTGTTTGAGCCGGGGCAGGTAACCATCCTGCAAATGCATGAGATCAGCCAAGAAGAACAGCAGGTGATCGCTGCTGCCATCTTGCGCCAGGCCAACTATGCTCGGATCAATACCCACAAAGGCAAGATCCAGCCGGGGGACGAAAATTACTTGCCTTATCCCGTCTTTATTTTGCTGGAAGAGGCCCATCGGTTTGCCCCTGCCCACGAGCCTTCCCGTTGCAAACAGGTGCTGCGCACCATCCTCAGCGAAGGACGCAAGTTTGGACTGGGAGTAGGGCTGATCACGCAACGCCCTGGCAAGTTGGACTCGGATATTCTGTCTCAATGCATGAGCCAATTTTTGATGCGAATTGTCAACCCTGCCGATCAGGAAAATTTGCGCCACAGTGTCGAGGCTGCCGGGCGGGATCTGTTGCAGGAATTGCCCGCCTTGAGCAAAGGTCAGGTGATCGTCTCCGGTGTGTGCGTCAATACCCCTGTACTGTGCAAAGTGCGGCAGCGCTACACGCAGCATGGCGGCGAAACGTTGGATATTCTCGGCCTCTGGCAAAGGCATTCCCAAGAGCACCACCAGCGGGATCGCTTGGCTCAGTCAGCCCCTCTCAAACCGCGTCCTCAACCTCAGGTAGTGGACGGACTCAGTATTGACTAAAAAAGCTCCGGCTGCGTTGGATCTCAATTGCTGAATCCGCCAAATCTACAATATCTACAATCCACGAACCACCGTTTGGTTACAATACAGTCCGTTCCGTGCAAGCGAGTTTTGGGGCGATCAGTGATGAGGAAACAAGCCCTTTTGCCAAGCTTCCTGGGCATTGCCGTTGCAGTTCTACTGGGATCCGGGCCTGCCTATGCCCAGTTGCGGCTGATTCCCCAAGCAGCGCGGCAGGTATACGAAGCTCTGCCGGATCTGCCCCTGGAAAACACCTACACCCCTATTAACCCCAACGATGGCGGCCCCGCACCCGAAGAGGATACTTTGGTGCGGCGAATGATGATCTATCACCTGCAGGTGGCTGGTCGCTCCCCCACCGACCGCTTTGACTGGCAACTGACGCTGGCGGACTATTTCGATGCCAATGAGCCAATCATCGCCCAACGGTATCCCGGTGCCGACCGCCTCACGGTCAACCCCTACGCCCAAGACAAAGCCGTTGTACAATCCCTGAACCGGCAACAGCGACAGGCCCTGCTGGAAGCCCTTGTGCTGGCCTTCGGTGGGGATCCCAACCCAACGCCCCTCTACATTCCCACCGACGGGGATCCTGCCCCTACCCGTCCCACCCCAGAACCTATGAAGCCCTTGCTGCTTCCCGGCAGCGGATCCGCTGACTTGCTCAGGCCCTAGCCGAGGTTTCCCGCTAACTCAAGGCTTGCCCGGTGTAGTTCTCAATGCAGCGCAGGAACAGCTCTACCCCAATGCCAAGGGCAGCTTCATCAAAATCAAAGCGGGGGTGGTGGTGAGGGTAGTTCAGGCCCCTTTCGGGGTTGGCGGATCCCAGGAAAAAGTAGCAGCCAGGCACCTCATTCAGGAAAAACGAGACATCCTCTCCGCCCATGGTCATCTCTGGGATGATCCTCGCCTCTGGGCCAAACACCTGGCGGGCAGCTTGTTCCACCAGCGCTACCATAGCAGGATCGTTGCAAACCGCTGGGTAGCCCCGTTCGTACTGAAACTCGTAGGTGGCTCCGTAGGCTTGGCAAATGCCGGCAACGATTTCTTCCATGCGCTTTGGGATCAAATCGGCCACTTCAGGGTGAAAACTGCGCACAGTACCCCAAATTTCTGCGCTTGGGGCGATAACGTTGAAGGCATCGCCGGCCCGGAAACGGCCCACCGTCACCACCGCCGGCTGCAGCGGATCCACATTGCGGGAGACAATGGTCTGCAAAGCATTGACAATGTGGGATCCCACCACAATGGCATCCACTGTTTGTTGGGGAAGGGCAGCATGTCCGCCTCGCCCGATCACCTGAATCTGAAAGCGGTCGGCAAAGGCCATCGAGGGGCCACTTTTCAC
This sequence comes from Thermostichus sp. MS-CIW-34, assembly GCF_054060435.1. Classification (NCBI taxonomy): domain Bacteria; kingdom Bacillati; phylum Cyanobacteriota; class Cyanophyceae; order Thermostichales; family Thermostichaceae; genus Thermostichus; species Thermostichus sp. MS-CIW-34. The sequence goes on from NZ_JBSSDE010000042.1 coordinate 19,198, forward strand.
GCCAATAGTGCCCAGAGGGCGATTATTCCACAGGTGTAGGCCGAGGATGGCTTCCACATCCGGGTTTTTCAGAACCCCCGCCTCCAGCATGGGCTTGGCTCCGCCGGGGCCTTCTTCGGCAGGTTGAAAAATGACCTTGACCGTGCCCTTGAGGTGTTGACGGTGCTGTTGCAGCAGCTTGGCGGTGCCCATAGCAATGGCCGTATGGCCGTCGTGGCCACAGGCGTGCATGACGTTGGGGATGGCGGAGCGGTACTCGACTTCATTGGCCTCATGAATGGGCAGGGCATCCATATCGGCCCGCAGCGCCAAAACCGGCCCCGGCTGCTCTCCCTCAATGGTGGCCACGATGCCGGTGTGGGCAATGCCAGTCTGGTGCGGGATCCCCCAGCTTTTCAGGCGCTGGCTGATGTAGGCGGCGGTTTGCTTCTCCCGGAAGCCCAGCTCAGGATACTTGTGGATGTGGCGGCGCCAGGTCACCAACTCGGGTTGTAAAGCTCGAACAGCAGGGCGAAGTGCGGGAAAGGACATGACCTGAAAAACAAAAAAACAAAAATGTCTTGGAAAACCTTCACCGATGGCCAGTGTTGGTTGCATGCAGTTGCCTGTCGATTTTGCCCAGTATGGCACTGCTGAGGCTGCTTTCCGCTCGGCGTCGAGGTGGACATCTAGGCCCACAGGGATCCGGTTTCCGGCGGTAGATCTTGCCAGCGGCCCGGCCCCACAGCTCGCAAAGCTCCCTGCAAGGAGATCGCCCCTGAGTAGAGGGCCTTGCCCAAAATGGCCCCTGTCAAACGGGGCAAGCTCAACAAAGCCAGCAAATCGGTCAGCGAGCCGATCCCTCCCGAAGCAATTACAGGCACTTGAGAGACGGCTAGGATCTGGCGCAGCTGTTCTAAATTGGGCCCGGCCAGGGTGCCATCCCGGCCAATGTCGGTGTAGATGATGCCGGCGACGCCCTGTTCCCCCACCCGTTGCACCAATTCGGTGGCCCGCAGGGGAGTGGTGCTCAGCCAGCCGCGGGTGGCCACTTGCCCCTGCCGAGCGTCGATCCCCACCCAAACCCGACCGGGGAAGGCTTGGGTCATAGCCTCCAGGGTGTCGGGATCCTCTACGGCTAGGGTGCCAACGATCACCCGATCCACCCCCAGCTCCAGCAACTGCCGCGCCCGTTCCAGGGATCGGATCCCACCCCCCACCTGCACCGGGATGGCCAGGCTGCGGACAATGCGCTCAATGATGGGCAGGTTGACTGGATCCCCGCTTTTGGCTCCGTCCAGATCGACCACATGCAGGCGAGGGGCACCCTGTGCCGCCCAAGCTTCGGCCTGTTGGATCGGGTCGTCGGCTACCTGTTCTGCCTGGGCGTAATCCCCCTGGTAAAGGCGCACGGCGCGGCCCTGCAAAAGGTCGATGGCGGGGATCACCTCTAAGAAGGCGCTGGTGTAAGGCATGATTGGGATCCCTTAGGGGCTTCTCCAGTATCGCCCAGGGGGGAGAATGGGAAAACCTTTTGGGGCGACCATGAACGCACGTCAACTGGCCCTCTTGGCCTTGCAGAAGATCGAGCGGCAAAACGCCTATGCCGACCTGGTTCTGGGGCATTTGTTGGCCAACAGCAGCCTGATCCCCGCCGACCGGCATCTGGTCAGCGAGCTGGTGTATGGCATTACCCGCCGTCGCCGCACCCTCGATGCCTTGATCGATTGCCTTGCCCAGCGTCCTGCCCACAAGCAGCCCCCCGATTTGCGACTGATTTTGCATCTCGGCCTCTACCAACTGGCTTTTTTGGATCAGATCCCGGCCAGTGCTGCCATCCATACCAGCGTGGAATTGGCCCGCCAGATGGGGCTGGGATCCCTGACAGGGGTGGTGAACGGCATCTTGCGCGCCTACCAGCGGCAAGTGTTGGATCAGCCAGAGAAGGATCCCCTCAAGCCCCTCGAGGACACTCTGCCAGCCGACCCAATTCAGGCTTTGGGGATCCGGCACAGCTTTCCCGACTGGTTGGTGAGCCTATGGTGGGAGCGCCTGGGGCCGGTGGAAACGGAGCAGTTGTGTGCTTGGTTTAATCAGCCACCCCACCTGGATTTGCGGGTCAACCCACTGCGGGCAGATGTGAATAAAGTCATTCAAGCCTTGGCAGCAGCCGGGATCCCTGCCCTCCCCATCTCCGAGGTGCCGGGTGCCTTGCGACTTCAGGATCATGCCGGCGACATCACGGCCCTGCCCGGCTTTGCCCAGGGTTGGTGGAGCGTTCAAGATGCCAGTGCCCAGCAGGTGGTGCATTGGCTGGATCCCCAGCCAGGGGAGCGGGTGATCGACTGCTGCGCTGCTCCGGGCGGCAAGACCACCCAAATAGCCCAACACATGCAGGATCGGGGGGAAATCTGGGCTTTGGATCGCCACCCCCACCGTCTGCGGCGCCTGGAGGAAAATAGGCAGCGCCTGGGCTTGAGCTCAATCCGTCCCCTGGCCATCGACCTGTTATCCCTGAGCGCTGCTGCCGATCGCGTCAGCGGGACGGAGTCCTTACCCCCTGCCCCCTTGCCCCCCTGGCAGAGTGCTGACCGCGTACTGCTGGATGCCCCCTGCTCCGGCCTAGGCACCTTGCACCGCCATGCTGACGCTCGCTGGCGGCAGACTCCAGAGCGGATCCCTGAATTGGCCCACCTGCAAGCTCAGCTTCTGCAGGTGGCAGCCCGTTGGCTTAAGCCGGGCGGAGTGTTGGTGTACGCCACCTGTACGCTGCATCCTGCCGAAAACGAGGAGATCATTCAAGCCTTTCTCGACAGCCACCCCAATTGGGCTGCTGAAGGGGATCCCCTGCTCATCTGGCCCCACCGGCAGGATCGGGATGGATTTTTTATCCAACGGCTGCGCCGCTCCGGTTACTAACTCCCCTCTCCCTCTGGGAGAGGGGCTGGGGGTGAGGGCAGCAACGCCGAAGACTTGGGGAGTACCTTAACCATTGCCACATGGCTTCTGAGCTGCTGACCAGTCCGAAAAACCCCTGGATCCGCAAGTTGCGGCAGTTGCACCGCAGCAAAGGCCGGCGGGAACAGGGCGCCTTTTTGGTGGAGGGATCCCATCTCATCGAAGAAGCCCTGCGGGTCGGCTGGCCTTTGCAAGCCCTCTGCTACACGCCCGACTGGGCCAGCCGTCACCCTCACCTGCTGGCCGATCTGCCCAAGGGCCTACGGCGGCAACCCGTCAGCTCAGAAGTCATGGCAGCGCTCTGTACCACCGAGTCTCCCGAAGGAGCTGTGGCCGTGGCCGTCAGTTGGCAGATTTCCTCTCCCCCCCTGTCCAAGTTACGTTTGGGCCTTGTGGTGGAAACGCTGCAAGATCCAGGCAATTTGGGATCCCTAATCCGAGTCGTGGCCGCCGCAGGAGCCGACGGCCTTTGGCTAAGCGCAGACAGCGTCGATCCCGAAAACCCCAAAGTCTTGCGGGCCTCTGCCGGCCAGTGGTTTCGCCGTCCGCCCCAAGTCGTGCCCGACCTAGCCGCCTGGATCCAGAGCTGCCGTTGCCACGGGATCCAAGTTTTGGCCGCTACCCTCTCCCCCACGGCAAGCTGTTACTGGGATCAAGATCTCACCTGCCCTACCCTTTTTCTCCTGGGCAACGAAGGGGCTGGCCTGAGGGAAGCGACTATCCAACAGGCCGATGCCCAGGTGCGGATCCCGATGGCCGAGGGTGTCGAATCTCTGAACGTCGCTATGACGGGGGGGTTGTTGCTCTACGAGGCCCTGCGCCAGCGGCGATCTCGCTCAGGAAGCGCTCCCTGAACAGCTAGCTGCTCCCTCAGAACTCTTCCTCTACAAAGACCGCATCCTCATTCTCTTCCTGCTCTCCCTCCTCCATCGCTGCCGGCCGGCTGGCGGAAACCGTCACCCCCGCAGAAAGTTTCTCCCGCACAGCCGCTTCCACCTCCGCTAGGAGCTCTGGGTTTTCCTTCAAGTAGACAACCAGATTGTCCCTTCCTTGGGCAACATTTTCCTCCTTGTAGCTGTACCAAGAGCCGCGGCGCTTGAGAATGCCCATCTCCTCGGCCAGATCGATAATGCAGCCGATGTTGGAGATCCCTTGGCCGAAAATGATGTCAAATTCTGCCCGCCGGAAAGGGGGGGCAACTTTGTTTTTCACCACCTTGACCCGCGCTCGGATCCCGTATTCTTCCGCACCTTTTTTCAGGGTTTGAACGCGGCGAATATCTAGCCGCACCGACGCATAAAACTTAAGGGCATTGCCGCCGGTGGTGGTCTCCTGGGGGCCATAGCCTATGCCGCCAATTTTGGAGCGCAATTGGTTTAAGAAAAGAACGATGGATCCGGTTTTGCTGACATTTCCGGCAATCTTGCGCAGCGCTTGGCTCATCAGGCGCGCCTGCAATCCCACATGGGCATCTCCCATATCCCCTTCGATCTCAGCCCGGGGCACCAACGCTGCTACCGAGTCCACCACCACGATATCCACAGCTGCCGAGCGCACCAACTGATCGACAATCTCCAGAGCTGCCTCTCCCGTATCCGGTTGCGAGATCAACAGGTTTTGAATATCAACCCCCAAAGCTGCTGCGTAAGTGGGATCCAGCGCATGTTCCGCATCCACAAAAGCTGCCGTTCCCCCTTGTTTTTGCACTTCGGCGATGGCATGTAGGGCAATTGAAGTTTTCCCAGAAGATTCCGGCCCAAAGACTTCGATAATCCGCCCTTTTGGGTAACCTCCGCCCAAGGCCAAGTCGAGGGTGATGGCCCCACTGGGTATGGTCTCCACCCGCATCTGGGTGGCATCTCCCAGGCGCATGATTGCCCCTTTGCCGAAATTCCGCTCGATCTGGCTTAACACCTGCTCCAGGGCTTTGCGTTTTTCTGACTTCAATTTGTCCGAGTCATCAGCAGTGTTCACAGCAGCGGCTTTCCGGGCCATAACCCGCATCCCCCCCAGGAGTCGTGGTGGAAAATCGAGCCTGCATTCTAACATTGTCGCCTTGCTCTGAGCGGATCCCTCTCCCTCCAACTGCAGTCAGCTCGTACCTTGCCTCGGTTCCTAACTCCCCTCTCCCTCTGGGAGAGGGGCTGGGGGTGAGGGCAGGTCTTCTGCATAGCCTTGCAGAGCGGGTAGAGTGGGCTAAAGGGATCTGCTCAGGAATGTCCCCACGGTCATGACTTTGGTCTTACAATCCCCCGGCCCGGTTGTGTTTAGTTGGGGGCCGCTCAGCCTGCGCTGGTATGGCTTATTGATCGGCCTGGCAATGGTGTTGGGCTTGCTCCTGGCTCGCCATCTGGCAGCTCGGCGTGGCCTTCCCCCCAGTTCCATGCCTGATCTGCTGGTGTGGTTGGTGGTTGGATCCCTGCCCCTTGCTCGCCTGTACTATGTGGCCCTTGAGTGGGAACGCTATCGAGATGGCCCTTGGTGGCAGGTCTTGGCCCTCTGGCAGGGGGGCATTGCCATTCACGGTGCCTTGATCGGCGGCAGTGCGGCGCTTTACCTGTTCGCCCGGCGGCACCGGCTGAGTTTTTGGTTGCTAGCCGATTGCCTTGTTCCCTCCCTCAGCCTTGGTCAGGGGATCGGACGTTGGGGCAACTTCTTCAACAACGAAGCCTACGGAAAGGTGTTGCCTCCGGATAGCCCTCTGTGGGTACAACTGCAGCTGCCTGATGGATCGCGCGTCCATCCCACTTTTTTGTACGAATCCCTCTGGAACTTTGGTCTCTTCGGGCTCCTGCTCTTTTTAAGCTACCGGCGCCAGCTTCCCCCCGGCACCCTCTTGGGCCTCTACCTGGTGGGGTACAGCCTGGGGCGCTTCTGGATCGAAGGCCTGCGCACCGATAGCCTCATGCTGGGATCCCTGCGGGTGGCGCAGGGGGTGAGCCTGTTGCTCATTGGAGCAGGCCTGGCCGCAATCTTGACAGCTCCCAAACGCGTTTCTGTTCACCCAAACGAGGCAACTTCCTCGCCTGGGATCCCCGCCCCAAAGGAGTTGTAAGCCATGGCCAGCGAACAGAATGAAGAGCTCTGGCAGCAAGCCTCCCCTCTGCTGCTGCCATCCGCCGCTGCTACCCAATCACTAGGGGCCCTCGTAGCTCAAGCCGCCCTTGGCTTCCTCGCCCCTTCAGGTCAACAAAAATCTCCCCCTCCCAGCCGCAGCCTCGGCTCCACTTCCGGCTTGGTCATTCTTCTCGAAGGTAATCTGGGCAGCGGCAAAACCACCTTTGTGCAGGGACTAGGGCAGGGCTTAGGGATCCCCGAACCCATCGACAGCCCCACCTTCGTGCTGGTACAGGAATACCGCACCGGGCGGATCCCTCTTTTCCATTGCGATCTCTACCGCCTAGAGACCTCTTCTGCCGCTCGCGCCGGTGGGAAAGAATCCACACTCCTAGAAGACCTAGGGCTAGAAGAACTTTGGAGCCAAGGTGGGATCACCGCTATTGAGTGGCCCCAGTACCTCCGCCATCTGCCTGCGACCTACCTCTGGCTGCGCCTACAGCCCCATCCCCAGCAGGAAGGAGCCCGCCTTCTACACGTCAAGGGAAAGGGATCCCAGACTGGCCACCTTTGGCAGCAAGTTCTTTCTCAATTCACTCAGCAAAACCTCGAAGAAGGGATCCACTTCTCCTCCTGAAAGTACTTGAAAGCAGAAGAAAAAGTTGAGATCCCAAAAGACCTATGGCCACCTCGATTCGAACTAAGACACTGCGCCCACACCCGAAGCGTCGGTCGCGCCTTCGCGTTAGCGTTGCGGAGCAATAATGCACAGGTCAGAAGGCTTCTCTCAGTAGCCCGGACGTCTCACCCCAGCCTGAAACGACTATGAACTTGAGGCAAACGGCCAGAACTTAGCCAAAAGTCATCCTCAGGCCAAATCAAACAGCAGCACCTCAGCACCTTTCTCACTGAAAAGGTTGAGCTCGCTTTCCTCAGCAATGGCCACGCCATCTCCTTCTCGCAAAAACAAGCCATCCAGGGTCACATCGCCCCGAGCTATCTGCAGCCATCCGTAGCGCTTCTCATCCAAGTGTCGGTGAATGGTGCGTCCCGGCTCAATCAACCCCGCATAGAGATTCACATCCTGATGCACAATCACGGATCCCTGGCGCCCATCTCGAGAGGCAACTAAACAAAACTCATTGGGATGCTCTGTCAAACCCGTCGCTTTTTGTTCATAGCTGGGCTCCAGGTTTTCCTGCTCCGGCAAAATCCAAATTTGCAGCAGATGAACCTCCTCATCTGCCGAGTGGTTGTACTCGCTGTGCCAGATCCCTGTGCCTGCCGTCATCCGTTGAATTTCACCAGGACGAATCACAGATCCCGTGCCCAAGCTGTCTTTATGCTCAAGGATCCCTTCCAAAACATAGGTAACGATCTCCATGTCCCGGTGCCCATGGGTCGGAAAGCCAGCACTCGGGCTGATTCGGTCATCGTTAATCACCCGCAAAGCCCGGAAGCCCATGTAGCGAGGGTCGTAGTACTCTCCAAAAGAAAATGAGTGGTAAGTATCAAGCCAACTGAGCTTGACATGACCCCTCTCTTCCCGCTTGCGCAAAGTCAGCATCACAGTTTCTCCGAAACCTGACCCTCGCAACCATCTTATTAACTCTGCAGTCAGAATGTCAATATTCAAACAGTTTTATTTCTTCTTTTCCCTGCTATTCTCGCCAAAAACTTGCCAAAAATTTTGGGTTGGATATCTTGACGGGGTGGTGGGGGTGGGGATAGGGTAGTAAAGCGCTGATGAGGCCACCCAGCCCCGGCGCCCCAGAACCTTGACAAGTAACTCGTTCAGTCAACCATCGCCAAGCA
>NZ_JBSSDE010000043.1:0-26914 GCF_054060435.1 Thermostichus sp. MS-CIW-34
ATCGTATTCTTGGCCTATGCGTGATGACAACGATATTCACATGGCCGACACTGCGTTTTTAAAGGGCGTCGGCTACGGTCGGCGCTATCCTTCCCTGCCCTGAAGGACGGGGCTTGCCGCGCCTTTTGGTCAACCACTGATAGGCTACTTGCCTGAATAAAGCTGGGATCGGCAGCGCAGCCTCAATGCTAGCCTAGTAAGGCTGTGTTTTTGTGCGAAGCCATGCCTGTTCCTAAGAAGAAAACTTCTAAAGCCCGCAGTCGCAGGCGCTACGCCGTCTGGCTGGGCAAAGCTAAGCTCCAGGCCCAGCGAGCCATGACCATTGGGCGCGCCATTCTCAGCGGTCGCAACACCGGTTTCTACTATCCCAAAGCTAAGTCTGAAGAGGATGAGGAAGAATAGAGGCTTGCTGCAGGGATCCCGGTGTCTGCGCGAGTGATTACACTGGACTAGAGCTGTGCTCCCCTGAAAGCGGTTTTGCTGCCCCTGTAGTCTTGCTCCTCCATAGGTTGCATGCGCTCCTTGACTTCCCTCACCTACTACCAACGGCTGGGTCTGTCTCCAGGGGCATCTCCTGAGGCCATCCGGCGGGCCTACCGGCAATTGAGCAAGCGCTACCATCCCGATACTTCTCCCCTGGCTCCGGAAGTGGCCATTCGCTGCTTCCAAGAGTTGCAGGAGGCCTACCTTGTCCTTAGCAACCCGGCGAAACGGGCCATCTACGATGCCAGCTTACGGGCGGTGACCGCCAACACGGGATCTCTGGGCATGCCGGGATCCCTTGGTGCCGATTCTCTAGAGCTGCGCATGGAAACCCGCCCACTTTCACCTGGTGAGCTTTGTGCCCTGCTGCTGATGGGATCCACCCTAGTCGTGTGTTTGCTACTGGCAGGTGTCCTCGCTTGGCTGCGAGAGAGTGGGGCAAGCTGATTCTGCGAGCATTTCCTGCCCTCTTCGGTAGGACATTGGGATCGAGTTTTCGGATTCTGGATCAGGAGTGCTTGAATGAACATAGCCCGTTGACTCTAGGGTTTGATTGCTTTTCTTGAATCTCGCCATGCCTTTGCCTCCTGCAACCACGCCCCTGTACAATCACCCGCTCCACACCATCGAACGCTGGCTGGAGGATCAGGGCTGCACCCGCGATCCGCAGGATGTGGAGCAGTGGTTTTGCGAACGGCCTGGCTGGAAAGCCATTTTGCGCCTGGAAGAAACCAGCATTTGGGTGCGATACACCTACCCAGACGGCAACACGAAAACTTTATCTTTTCCCTATTCCCTCAGCCGGCAAGACGTAGAACAGGCCATTTTTGAGAGTTAGCCGAGCCATGCGCGTTCTCCAGTTGCCTGCCCTGCGCGATAACTACATCTACCTGCTCCACAATCCCGACACTGCAACAGCAGCCGTGGTGGATCCGGCAGTGGCTGAGCCCGTGTTGGAAAAGCTGGCCGAGCTGGGGGCGGAGTTGGTGGCCATTTTCAACACCCACCACCACCACGACCACGTGGGGGGCAACCGACAGCTTTTGGAGCGCTATCCCCGTGCCAGAGTCTATGGCAGCCAGGTGGATCGGGGGCGGATCCCCGGCCAGACGGTGGAGCTCAAGGCAGGGGAAACAGTGGAGTTTGCGGGTCGGCTAGCAAAGGTGCTGTTTGTGCCCGGCCATACCCGCGGCCATATTGCCTACTACTTTTCCGAGAGTGGGGATCTCTTCTGTGGCGATACCCTGTTTGCCGGGGGATGCGGGCGGCTGTTTGAAGGCACGCCGGAGCAGATGGTGGGATCCCTGGATCAACTGCGGCAGTTGCCGGAAGCCACACGGGTGTGGTGTGCCCACGAATACACCTTGAACAATCTCAGGTTTGCCCTGACAGTGGATGGAGACAACCCCGACCTGCAGGCGCGTTATCAGCAGGTGGCTGCCCTGCGCCAATCGGGATCCCCAACAGTACCCAGCACTATGGGCGAGGAACGCCGCACCAATCCCTTCTTGCGTTGGGATCAGCCGGCTTTGCAGGCAGCCACCGGAGCTCAGGATCCGGTGCGGGTTTTTGCCCGGCTGCGCGGTATGAAGGATCAGTTCTGAAAATCGGGTTCTGACAAAAGCTCCTGGAGGTGGCCCAAAACCTGAGGGGATGGTGCTCCTCACCACTAGCACAAACGAAACCCCCGAAGAGCTGCACCGTAATCTGGTGCAGGGGCTTTTCATCAGCCCACCTCGGCCTGCCTCCTGGACACTAGAGCCAGCAGGATAGCCGCCCCCAGCCCTTGAGTGACTACCGAAAAGAGCACTAAGCCAGTCAGGGAGAAATCGTAAAGCACCCCCATCAGGGCGCTGCCCACAAACCAAGCCAATCCATAGACACTGGTAAACAGGCCAAAGGCAAAGCCCCTCGTCTCGGGAGCTACCATACCGGCCACCGCCGCCTTCATGATGGATTCTTGGGCCCCCAAACCAATCCCCCAGAGCACCATGCCCAGCACCGTCAGAGCATAGGTACCGGAAAAGGCCAGCGGCGCAAATCCAGCCGATACCGCCACCGCTCCCAGCAGGCTCCACAGCCCCACGCGGTCAAACAGCCAGCCACAGCCCAGGGCTGCTAGGGCATCCACCCCCATGGCCAGGGCATAGAGCAAAGGGATCCCTGCCCCATCGCTCCCTGACTGTTGTTGCAGATGCAGGGCAATGAGGGGAAAATCCGCAAACCCCATAGCCACACAGGCTGCTGCCAAAAGATACAGCCAGAAAACTCTGGGCAAGCCTTTTGCCGAGGTCATCTCCGGCTCCGGCTCGAAGTCTCGTGGGCTGGGATAGAGCCATTGCGCCAGCCCCAAAACCCCCAGTCCTATTGCCGCCGGGATCCCCAAGGCCAAAAACCCACCCCGGAAGCCATAGCCGACTTTCAGAACTGCCGCCACCAACAGCGGCCCCCCCACCGCCCCAATTTGATCTAGGGTCTCATGCAGGCCAAACCCCAAGCCCCGTCCCACCTGCAGGGCTGCATGAGAAAGCAACACGTCCCGCGGCGGGGTGCGGATCCCTTTGCCCGTCCGCTCGGCCAAGAGCAGCACGGCGGCCCAAGGCCAACTGCCCGCCCAGGCCAAAGCCGGGATCACCGCTGTGTTGATGACATAGCCCAAGGTGGTGAGCCGCCAGTGACCCCGACTGCGGTGCGCGGGATCCCTGCCCAGCTGGTCGCTCCAATAGCCCACCCCCAACCGCAAGCCATAGGCCAATAGCTCCCCCCCGCCGGCCACCAGGCCCACCACCGTGCCGCTGGCCCCTAGGGATCCCAAAAAAGCTCCAGAAATGCTGCGTGCCCCTTCGTAGGTGGCATCGGCGCAGAGGCTGACGATCCCCAGCAAAACAATAAAGCGCAGGGCAGAAGGGGAATCGGGCATAACCAGCTCCTTGGCAATGGGGAATCTATTTTCAGATCTGGACTATTGTTGTTGATGAGGAACATGATGGAATACTTGTACCCTATGGCAAGTAACTAGACCGTCATGCATCAGAGTTTTTACTTCCGGTAGAAAGGCTTTGATTTTTTCCGGCGTGTCGATGAAAGTTACCAAAATGGGCAGATCTGTGGAAAGCTCTAGAAGGTTACTGCTGCGAATATGACTGTTTCGACCAAAGCCAGCAATAGCTCGCACCACAGTACCACCAGCTAGCCCACGCTGACGACCTAGCTCCAGCAGAGCCAGGTAGAGAGGCTTCCCTTGCCAACGGTCTGACTCGCCGATGTAAATATCCAATTTATAAACTTCTGGTTCATCATCTAGCATACTTGTATCCCTTTTGTCTTTGGGCTGTTGCGATTGTCATGGTTACAGATTTTTCCGCTTCACATAAGGTCTACAGTGAAGTGGGATCCTTGTCAGGCAAGAGATTGGCTGGCATTGGCTGTAGTGAGTAACGCTGGAAAAACTGTATATTGCTTTGGTGAAGAGTGCTCCTTAAGATAAGAAATTCCAGGGGGTTGACTAGTGGGGATCCCGGTGCTTTTAAGAAAAAAGTTATTGCCCAAAATGACCAGTTGCTGCACCTGGCTTTTGGATGGATAGATTGCTGATTGATAGGGGTTACGTTAAACGTTATCGCCACAATCGTGCCAACAGGATCCCAATCTCCATAGCCAAGGCTCCAAATAGGCAAGAACCGAGCCAATAGACAAGCCCAGCAGCAAAGCGATGTTGCTGCCAGAGGCTAAAGGTATCCAGTTCATAGGTAGAAAAGGTGGTGTAGGAACCCAGGAATCCCACCCCGAACAGCAGGCGAATTTCCGGTGAGATCTCAGGGCGTTCCATAGCCACGGTCATGAACCAACCCATGACCACACAACCCGATAAGTTGATGATCAGGGTTCCGTAGGGAAAGCTAGGGCCAAATCGCTCCGCAAACCAGAGGGATAGATAGTAGCGACTCAGGGATCCGCCAATAGCCCCCAACGCAACCGCAAAGGGAACTCTCAAACTGGGAGAGACCAAGCCATGGTTTAGGTAAGCCCACACCGATTGCAAGCGCATCTATTCTCCTTGAACTGTGTTCCCAGAACTTCCTACGGAAAAGGTGGGATCCTTAGCTTTTTCTGCCCTCAGAGATAGGGATCCTGCTTCTCTTGAAGTCCTCTTCCTCTACCAAAATTACCGGAATCGGGCTGGTTTCCAACACCGCTTGGGAAGTGGATCCCACCAAAACCTGCTCCCAGCCGCGGTGGCCCCGCTTGCCCATGACGATGTCGGTTACCTGCCGCTCCTGAGCTAGGGTTACGATGGTCTCTGCCAAGGGCCCCGAGGCCAAGCAAAACTGGTGGCGAATGTCCGCCAAAAGACGCTGGGTGAGTTGCCGCAACAGTTCTACCCCTTTCCCCTGCGGCTCATCGGTAACATGCAACACAATCACTTCCCCATCCACCCGCCGCGCCAAATCGGCCACCTTGCGCAGCACGGCTTCGGCCAAAGGGGAGGTGTCCACCGCTGCCAAAAAGCTCACCTTGCCCTGGCTGCCTACCTTGGTGGGATCCACCTCTCCTTTTTCCAAAAGCCGGGGAGCACACACCTGGGTCAGCCAAGCACCCAGGGGGGCCGTGACCAAAATCCACAGAGCCGCCAAAGCCAAAATGATCTCCCCACCGGGGATCCCTTGGGCCAAAGGGATCCCACCAATAGCCGCCTGCACCGTCGCCTTGGCCATGTTGCCCGGTAGCAAAAACAGCCGCTCCCGCCCGTTCCAATTGCTTCCCAGAGTGGAAAGCCACCAACCCAGGCCCCGCCCCAGCAGCAGACTCAAGGTCAAGAGCAGCAAGCCCGGCCAAAACACGGATCCCAGCACCCCCAGATCCAGCGACGCTCCCAACAGCACAAACAACACGATCTCCGCCACCGTCCAGAGGGCATCGAACCCACCCCGCAGCCGCCGCGCCAAAGGGGCATCCAGCTCAATCAGAAAAAACCCCATGGCCATCACCGCCAAATAGCCGGAAAAATAGGGCCACACCTGCGGCGCCAGCACCAAGCCCAGGGCCATACAGGCAGCCAGCAGCACTTCCTGCACGCTGTTGCGAGTCCAGTTTTGTTGGGTTAGCAGCGACACCAGAACCCGCGCCCCCAGGTAGCCTACAGCCACGCCCAGCAGGATCTCCATCACCACCTGGAACGGCAGCCACTGCAGCGGCGACAGCTCCAGGCTTCCTAAGCGAACGCTCGCGGCGGATCCTTGGCCCAAAAAGCTGAGCAACAGGCTAAACCCCAACAACAGCAGTACGTCGGAAAGGGCGCTGCCGGTCAAAATAGCATCCGGGATCCCCTTGGTCACCCCCCAGCCCAGGCTTTTGAGGCGCAACATCCCCGGCACGATCACGGCTGGCGACTCCGCCCCAATCACGCAGCCCAACAGCAAACCGGTAGGCCAGTCCAACCCCAGGATCCAGGTGCTCAACAGGGCCACTGCCACCGCCTCACAGGCGGCCGGCAAAAAACCCAGCCGCAGGGCTACAGACCCTTGCTGGACCAGCTTCTCCCGATCCAGCCCCAGGCCCGCCTTCATCAAAATGATCATCACCGCCACCAGCCGCAGATCCCCTGCCGCTGCCAGCACCTCGGGAGACAAGACCTCTCCCAGCAGGATCCCTACGAGGATCATCCCCAACAGAGGGGGCATCCCCAACCGACCCACGATCTGGCCGACAAAAAAGCCCATCACCAAGATCCACAGCCAACTGCCCAGCATCAACAGATCCTCTCTCCTTGCCGTGTTGAAGGGCAACTCAGGGGGGAGAGCCTCTGGGGAGTGCGGACGCAAAGCCAAAAACTCCTACCCCCTGGATACCCCCAGAAGTGTAGGAGTCATCAGCCTCAGCTTTTGAGGTTAGAACCCTCTTCCTCTATAGAAAAATTCGAAGTGAGGCGGTTGCGGCGAACTCCATCGCCGGTTGCCGGAGGAAGGCTCAAAAGCCGACCGGCAACTGATCCCGCTTGCAGGGTATCATGCTTTCTGATACATTTACGCTGAACACTGCTGAACATCACTGTTCAACTATGCAGCGATAGCATTCTGTTTGTTTCCAACCAGAATGGCGGTATCCCGCAGAGCTTTGAGTAGAATACCCAAAGCGCAGTTTCCGTGTCGTCTTACTACCAATTTTCTGCTTTGCTTTGGCTACCATGTTGGCAGACTCGAAAGTAAACAGAAAGATCAACTGGTAGTAATCCGTAGTGAACATATTATACATTATTTTCAGTATAGTTGAGCTTATTATTGACTAGAGTCATGCTCTTCCACAACAACTAGGCGATAGGGGCAATCTGGACGGCCAATGGAGCGGTAGAAATCCCGGCAGACATTGTCGGTAAAGCGATCGCTGAGGCCGCGGGTTACCTGCTGCACCACTTGACGGGCCACTCGACAAACCAACTTGCGGGGCAAAACCTGCAAAAACTTAGGCAAAGCCAGCCCAATCTCCAGATGAAGAGCCCAGTGAACACGGGTGGTGGGCAGGTCTTTCAGGGATCCCTGCAGCTCCTCCAGCTGGAAATCGGCTTGGCAGCTGACCCGGTAAGGCATTCCTTCATCGCCGGGCAACTCAATCGAGGTCAGACAAAACCGGTAATCTTTATCCGGCCAGATCTTGACCCCAAAACTGGGCTCCAGCTCAAACCCCAGCCCGCCCATGCGGAAAAACTGCAACCTGTAAGTCTCGGCAGACAAAGCTTCCACCTGCAATGGCCTGAAGCACCGCTGGATCCACTGGGCATGGCCTCTCAGGTAACGGGCCAAGGTCTCCCGATCGGTTTCCAGATCCACTTGGCCACAGCGCGCGGCTCGTAAATCCAGGTGGGCTTTGTCCAGGGAGGGATCCCAAGAGGACGGAGAGGGATCTGCGGGAGCACCGCCTTCGGGGGACATGGCCCTTTCACTTGGCGGAACGGCGGGCTTGGAGCTGGCGATAGACATCCCTAACATCTACCTGATAGTGAGCAAGGGCCACGAGGCAGTGGTACCAGAGGTCGGCCATCTCACGGGCCAAAGCCACGCGGTCTTGATCCTTAGCCGCCATCACCACCTCAGCCGTCTCCTCGCCAAGTTTCTTCAAAATGGCATTTTCCCCCTTGGCTAGCAAGCTGCTGGTGTAGGAATCGGGACGGGGATCCGCCTGGCGGGCCTTGACCACGGCAAACACCTGCGACAGGGTATCGGCTGCCGGGATGGGATCCCTTTGCAAAGGGCGAAAGAAACAGCTCCGCGCTCCTGTGTGGCACGCTGCATCCCCCACCTGCTCCACCAGGATGACCAGGGCGTCGCCGTCGCAGTCGTAGCGGATTTGTTTGACCCACTGCACATGGCCAGAAGTTTCCCCCTTGGGCCACAACGCCTGCCGCGAGCGGCTCCAAAACCAGGTGCGGCCTGTTTCCAGGGTTTTTTGCAGCGATTCCCGGTTCATCCAGGCCATCATCAGCACTGTTCCGTCCAGGTAGTCCTGCACGATGGCCGGGATCAGGCCCTGCTCATTGTAGGTGAGGCTGCCTAACCAAGCCATCTCCTCCGGTGAAAGGGCTCTGGGGGACTGCCAAGAGAGGCCCGAGATCACAGCAGCAGCCATAAGGGTTTGGCAGAAAATCAATCGAGATTATTAGCAGGATAGCAGAGCAAGCTCTCCCAGGGGTACCTCCAAGAGCGCCCTCCAGGCCAAAGCCAGTTTCGAGAAGCCATTGAGAAGTCCTGCTGCCCAGGCCAGCAAAGCTTAACTTGGTTTTAACTTCAGTATCAGGCCAATCTGCTAAGTTTGTTACCGGTTTTCCCGCCGTGAGGTAGCTTATGCGCATCCAAGTCGAGAACCTTTGGGTTGCCTTCAAAAACAAGGTTGCCCTAAGGGAGGTTTACCTTGACCTATTTGGCGATGGAGCGCAGGTTGTGGCCTTGATCGGACCTTCGGGAGCAGGAAAGTCGACCTTTCTTAGGCTTTTGAAAGGGATGGTCAAGCTCAGCGGCGGAAAAGTTTGGGTTGATTCTCTTCCTCTCCATGAAGGCCAAAGGGATGCCCTGCAACAGCTGCGCAGGCGCACGGCCATGGTCTACCAGACCTTTCAACTCATCGGGCGCCTGACGGTTCTGGAAAACGTTCTTGTTGGGCGTCTGCCTCACATGAGTCCCATTCGGGGTCTTTTCAAGCACTTTTCTGTTCAGGATTTGGCCAAGGCGGAAAAGCTGCTGGAAGAGGTAGGGTTGCTAGAGCATGCCTGGCAAAGGGCCGACGCTCTCTCAGGGGGGCAGCAGCAGCGAGTGGGTATTGCTCGCGCCTTGATCCAGGAGCCAGCCCTGATTCTGGCCGACGAGCCCATTTCGGCTTTGGATCCTAAAAATGCAAAGGTAATTATGGAGCTGCTGCTGGGAGCGGTGCGCCGCCAGGGGATTCCGTTGCTGGTTACCCTGCACCACCTAGAAATGGTGCGCCATTACGCCGATCGAGTCGTTGCTTTCAAGGAGGGCCAGGTTTTCTTCAATGGGCCGCTTTCCGATTTTACCTCTGAAAAGGAAAAGGAGCTCTACTTTGGGGAGAAGGAAACCCACGAGGCAAGCGAAGGGTTTTCCTCAACCTTGATGGTCTAACAAGATCCACCTTCAACCGCAAGTTAACTGCAAAGGAGAAAACCTTATGCGGAGAAGAAAAATTCTGTTCCTTGCTGCCTTCCTCATGGGAATTTCCAGCTGGGTTCCAGGGCTGGCTCAGAAGCAAAACTGGCCCAAGGAGCTGGTGATTGCTGAAGTACCGGTGGAGAGTGCTGCCGATTACGAAGCTCGCTATGCTCCCTTTTTGGATTATCTCAAACAAAAACTGGGGATCCCCGTCCGCCTGTTTGTGGGCAGTGACTACACGGCGGTGATGGTCTCCCAGGCACAAGGCCAAACTCACGTAGCTTTCTACGGCCCTGGCTCCTACGTAGATGCCATTGAAAAGGCCAACGCTCCCATTGAAGCGTTCGTGAAAGAGGACTCGCTGCGCTCGGGTACCGTTTATCACTCCTTGATACTTTCCAAGAAAGGCAGTGGCATCAAAACTCTAGAAGACGCCAAGGGCAAAGATTTTGCTTTCGTCGACCCAGAGAGCACCTCTGGCTTCAAGGTGCCCATGGCCCACTTCTGTCTTGAGGCCAAAATCAAGCCCAAGGAGTATTTCAAGCGGGTGGTTTTTGCTGGCAACCACGAGTCGGTCATCTTGGGGATAGCTCAGGGAACCATTCCCGTTGGTGTAACCTGGGATACCGGGATCAGCCTTGCCACCAACAAGGGGCAGATCAAAGGCATAGAGGACTTTGAGGTCATCTGGAGATCGGATCCCATTCCTTCCTCTCCCTGGGCCTACCGTAAAGATCTGCCAGAGGATCTCAAGGAGGCCTTGCGCACGGTCTATCTGGAGTACGAAAACACGCCGGAGGGTCAGAAATGGCTGGAGGCTCGTGGGCTGAAGGGCTTTGAGCCGGCTAGCGACGCAGATTACGATCCCTTCCGCAAGGTCAACGATGCTCTTAAGAAACCTGAGTGCCAACTCTAGGAGACTTCCCCCCCTGCCAGCAGAGCTTAAGCGCAGGGAGCTGAGCACGGTTGTGCTGTATGGGGGGGTTTTTCTCGCTCTCTTGCTGACGGCGGAGCCTGCCGAGATCTCGCCAGGAAAGTTGTTAGCTGGCTTGGGGAGGAGTGCGGCCTTCTTGGCTCGCTTCTTTCCTCCCAGCTTTTACTTCTTGCCCAACTTCCTTTACTCCCTGTTGCAAACCCTGATGATGGCCCTCTGGGGCACCTTCCTGGCCACTTTTCTCACGGTTCCCTTGGCCTTCCTGGGATCCAGAAATGTCATGCGTTCCCCTGCGGTTTACCTGCTTGTGCGCGGGCTCATGGATGTCCTCAGGGGGCTCAATGAACTGGTCTTGGCATTGGTTTTTGTGGCCGCAATTGGCCTAGGACCCTTGCCAGGGATCCTAGCTTTGACCCTGCACACGGCGGGTGTGGCAGGCAAGCTCCTCTCAGAGGCCATCGAGACAGTAGATATGAAGCAGGTGGAGGCGGTAGAGGCTACAGGTTCCCACCCTCTCCTGGTTATCGCCTATGGCTTCTGGCCACAAGTGGCTCCTGCCTTTTACTCCAGTACTCTCTACCTTTTTGAGGCTAACGTGCGCTCGGCAACGGTCTTGGGCTTGGTGGGGGCAGGGGGCATTGGGTTTGATTTGATGCAGACCATACGAGCCTTTCGCTTTCAAGATGCGGCCACGGTCGTTCTCCTGATTCTGCTGGCTGTATTTACGATTGACAAAGTTTCGGCGCGGATCCGCCAGACCTTGATTTAGGAGGCTGGGATGCAGCCCCTTGAGATGCTAGAGCTGTTGCAGGAGGCCCCCGAGAAGGAGGTGCTGGCTTTGGCGCGGGAGGTCAGGCCTGCTCTGGGATCCAGCCAAAAGCTCAGGGAAGGGGCAGGGCTGCTGGCGCTCCCCTTTGAGGACTCCCGCACGGGGACGCCCTTCTACGTGGGAGAAGTGCTGGTCTACGAGGTCTGGCTGCGCTTTCCAAAAAAGGGAGTAGAAGGATACGGGATGGTGCTGGGGGAAAAGCCGCGTCTGGCGCGCGCCCTGGCCTACCTAGACGCCGCTCTGCAGGCGGGAATTGCTGTGGAGAAGATCCAGGCTTTGGCGCTAGCGGCCCAGAAGGATCTTCAAGAAGAAGACGAGCGCCTCTGGCGCAAGGTAGCTGCAACTCGCCTGGAGGTGGAGACTCTGTGAGCCTGGGGATGTCCAAAGCCTACGGCCCCACACCGGGACTGGCAGAAAAGCAAAGCCAGCAGGTCTTCCGGGCGTTGGTTAGGGCGTTGAGCTACCCTGGCCGTCTGGAGAGCTTTCCCGCTCGCTCCCTTCGCCAAGCCTTTCGCCTCATTGGGCTGACGCTGGTGGACGGCAATGTAGGGGTTTGGGCGCCAAGCTGGCTGCTGTTGGATTTGCGTGGGCAGGATCCCCGGCCCGTGGCTTTGGAGGCTGCTGACTTTGTCTTTGCCGAGCAGCTGGAGAGTTTGCCCGCTGGCCCAGACAGCCTTTTGGCTCTCAAAAGAGGCACCCACCTTGAGCCTGAAGCGGGAGCGACCCTTATCCTGGGGGCCCCCTTGGGCCAGGGATCCCCTGTATTGCTCAGAGGGCCCGGCATAGCTGGGGAGATCCAGTTGGCTGTAGGCTTGCCCTCTGCGTTTTGGCAGCTGCGCTCCCAGATCCTGGCCTACCCGCTGGGAGTGGACATCCTGCTAACTGACGGCCCCCAAGTGGTAGGCTTACCCCGAAGCGTGGAGGTGGGTGGATGGGCTATGTCGTAGCGCGGGGCAGCCAAGAGGCCATTCTCAATGCCGAGGCCCTTTTTCGCGAGCTGTTGTCAGCGGCAGAAGCCAAAAGCAGGCGAGGCCGGACAAAGCAGCTGGCTGGGCTGCCCTATCTCCTGGATCATGTGATGGCAGAGGCGGGGCTGTGGGCTCCGGAGCTGGCGGCCACTGCCCTTGTGCAGACAGGGGGGGACCTCTACGAGGCCCTGCTGCTTCTGAGAGCACACCGGACTACTCTCCCCCGCCTAGGGAAAGCCCAGCTGCAGAAAAAGGAAGATCTCCTGCTGGTGCGTCGGCTTTCCTCGGCTTTCAAGAGCATTCCCGGCGGCCAGGTCTTGGGGCCCACCCTAGACTACAGCCTGCGTCTTTTGGGCTTTTCTGAAAGCCCCCCGCTAGAGCCGGCGGCCGTGGCTGCTGCCCAGCACTATCCTTCTGTGCGCAGCTGGCTGAGGGAGCAAGGTCTGCTGGAAGAAGATCCCACGGCAGAGCAGCAAGCCAGTAGCCCTGCTCCAGGGGAAGAGATTCCCGACTTGACGCGGCAGCCACTGCTGTTTCCAGCGCCGCGGGCCCACCGCCTGCAAGCTTTGGCCAGGGGAGATACGGGGGGACTTCTGGCTCTGGCCTACAGCGCCATGCGCGCCTACAACGTCCACACCCACCCAACGGTTGCCGAGTTGGGCGTGGGCTATCTCGAGGTACGCGCCTTTCATCCTGTGCGGGGGGGAAGCTTTCGCCTGGGGCGGATCCGCCTGGTCTTTACTGAGGTGGTGGGACACGGAGAAAAAGGATACCGCTTGGGCTTTGCCGCTAGCCTGGGTTGGAACGAGGGGCGGGCCATCGCTGGCGCCATGCTGGATTTGGAAATGGATCGCCCCAGCCATCCGGCTCGCAGCGAGGAGTTTGTCCTGGTGCATACGGATCCCGTGGAGGCCTCCGGCTTTGCCCTCCACTACAAGCTACCCCACTACGTAACCTTTCTCAGCAACTGGATGAGCCACTTCCAAAAGGAGGCCTCCCTTGAAACCCAAGCATAGCTATGCCTACCTGGATCCGGAGGCCAAGCGAGAAATTCGGCGCAAGGTTCTCAAGGCCCTGGCCATACCGGGCCATCAAGTTCCCTTTGCTAGCCGGGAAATGCCGCTGGCTCGCGGCTGGGGCACAGGGGGATTGCAGCTTACGCTCAGCCTGGTGGGGCCGCAGGACGTGGTGAAGGTCATTGACCAGGGGGCCGATGACTCTGTCAATGCCGCCAACTTGCGCCGCTTCATTGCCCAGGTCAGCGGCGCTCGAACAACCACCGACACGCTGGAGGCCACCCTCATCCAAAGCCGCCACCGCATCCCCGAGGAGCGGCTCCAAGAAGGTCAAATCCTAATCCTGCAAGTTCCCATCCCTGAGCCTCTGCGCTATGTGGAGCCCTCTGACGCCAGGGCGCGGGAGCTACATGCTCTGGGCGACTATAGCCTGCTGTGGGTGGATCTTTTTGAGGAGCACCTACGCCACGGCCAGAGCCGCAAGGGAGCGGCCTACCCAGTTCTGGTCCATGGGCGCTATGGGATGGATCCCAGCCCTCTGCCCCGCTGGGATCTGCCCAAGCTGCATCTGGCAGCCCATATCACCCTCTTTGGGGCCGGGCGGGAGAAGCGGCTCTATGCCGTCCCTCCCTACACCCGGGTGGAGCCCTTGGCCTTTGTGGATCGGCCCTTCCAGCCGGAGCCCATTTTGGGATCCTGCCGTCGCAGCGGTTGCCGCCACGTCTTCCTCAACGCCATTCCCCAAGAAGATGGCAGCTTGGCCTATGAAATCTCCGACCAGGGCTATATGGAAAAGCTGCTGGCCGGGAAAACGAGCGGTCCTCTATTTGTGGAGAAAGAGCATGGCTGAGGAGACCCCCCTTCTGGAGCTGGTCAAGGTTTGCAAAGCCTACGGGGATCGCTGGGCGCTTAAGAACGTCAGCCTCAAGCTCTATCCCCAAGAGGTGCTGGGGGTGGTGGGAGCTTCCGGCAGTGGCAAGACTACTCTTCTGAAGATCCTTTACCTTCAGGAGACAGCCCAGGGGGAGTATCGGCTAAACGTGCCGGGTTGGGAGGGACGTAACCTGCTGTTGCTCTCTCGCTACGAGCAGCCTGCGGCGCGGCACTACCTGGCCATGGTCTATCAGGATGCCGCCCAGGCCCTGCGCATGGGCTTTGCGGCCCTGACTAATGTTGCGGAGCCCCTTGTCCTTAGAGGAGAACGGCGGTTTGGAGTGCTGGAAGCGGAGGCGCAGGAGGCTTTGGAGCGAGCCGATTTTCCTTTAGAGCGAGCCGGGGATCCCCCAGCTTCTCTTTCGGGAGGAGAGCGCCAGCGGGTACAGATTGCCAAAGCTTTAGTCCAAAAGCCTCTGGCTGTTCTTTTGGACGAGCCCACCACCGGTTTGGATTTGCTGGTGCAGGCCACCTTTCTGGATACTCTGCGCCGCCTCAAGCGGCAGTTGGGGATGAGCCTCATCCTAGTAAGCCACGATCTCTCGGTCGTGAGGGCTGTGGCGGATCGAATTGTGGTGTTGTACCAGGGGGAGGTAGTGGAGGAGGGATTGGCCGACCAAGTGCTGGAGGATCCTCGCCACCCCTTTACCCAGGATCTGGTTGCCGCAAGACTTTAGGAAGGGCAAGGTGTTGCAGGTCGTTAACTTAGAAAAGCGGTTCTTTCTTCACCGACTGGGGCGAGAGGTTCTGGCCTTCCAGCAGGTGAGCTTTTCCCTGCAAGCCGGAGAGTTTTTGCTGCTGGAGGGCCCCAACGGCTCTGGCAAGTCTTCTCTACTGCGAACCCTCTACCGCAGCTATTGGCCTACGGCAGGACAAGCCCTCCTGCAGACCCCTCTGGGAACGGTGGATCTGGCCCGCTTAGGGGATCGCGAGGTGTTAGCAATCCGCCGCGAGCGCATCGGCTACGTCAGCCAGTTTCTGGATCCCAGGCCCCGCACCACGGCCTTGGAGCTGGTTGCGGAGCCCTTGCTGTGGCAGGGAGTAGCGGAAAACCAAGCGCGACATCGAGCAGCAGAGCTGCTCCTGGAGCTGGGTCTGAAGCCAGAGTTGCTGGAGACTTTTCCAACCAGCTTCTCGGGGGGCGAGAAACAGAAAGTCAACTTGGCTCGCTCTCTCATCCACCCCTATCCGCTGCTGCTTCTGGACGAGCCCACCGCCAGCTTGGATACTGCAGCCAAGTTGGCCTTGCGAGAACGCCTACGAGCCTTGAAGCAGCAGGGAACAGCTATCATTGGCGTTTTTCACTCCTTAGACGATGTGTCGGGTTTGGTTGACAAAACCTATTCCCTGGAGGTGAGGGCAAATGTGGCTAGCAGGGCCTAAGCTAGTTCTCCCCGATGGTGTCCTCCCGGTGGGATCCCTGCGGCTGGAGGGGGAGCGGATTGCCGAGATTCGGCAGGGGCAAGTGGGGGAAGGGATCCCTTTGCGAGGACTTACCCTGGTGCCCGGCGTAGTCGACCTCCATACCGATAGCCTGGAGCCCGAGCTGGAGCCGCGCCCAGGGGTACAGCTGGCGGTGGACATGGCCTTGGGGATTTGGGAAAACCGAGCTTTGGCGGCGGGGATTACCACTGCCTTTGTAACTCTGTCCTTTTGGGAAGGCCTGCCTGGCTGGCGCAGCCCAGAAACGGCCTTGGCTATGGCAGAGCAGTTGGTGGCGCTGCGTTCCCAGCTGGCTCTGGACTTGAGGATCCACGCTCGCTATGAACTCTCGCGCCCCTTGGGAGCAGCAGCTGTTCGCCAAGCTCTCAGCCAAGGCTGGGTGGATCTCCTTTCCTTCATGGACCACACCCCCGGCCAAGGCCAATTCCGGACGCCGGAGGACTACATCCGCTACATGGCTCGCCAGCTGGCCCGGCCTTCCGAGGAGGTTGCCGCTAGTTTGGCGGCCAAGGCGGGGGAGGAGACCTTGCAGAGCTTTGCCCAATTGGCTCAGCAAGCGCAAGCTTTGGGGGTACCTTTGGCTTCCCACGACGACGACTGCCCCGCCAAGGTTCAGTTAATGGCCAAGATGGGCCTGAAAATTAGCGAGTTTCCGGTTACCCTAGCAGCAGCTTTGGAAGCGCGGAAGCTGGGCCTGCTGGTGGTCATGGGGGCTCCCAATGCCCTGAGGGGATCCTCCCATGTCGGCAATCTCTCCGCTTCGGAGGCTCTACAAGTAGGAGCCCTAGGCGCCTTGGCCACTGACTACTCCCCCGCTTCAGCCTTGAGGGCTGCCTTTGCCTTGGCGGAGAAGCAGCTGCTGGATCTGCCCCAAGCCATAGCTTTGGTCACTCACAACCCTGCCCAGGCGGTTGGTCTGCAGGATCGGGGAGCCCTTCGCCCAGGCCTAAGAGCCGATCTAGTGGTGCTGCGGGAGAAACCCTTCCAGGTTATGGGTGTATTCGTTGCCGGCAGGCCCGTCTTTCTCAGAGATAGCCTCTGTTGGAGGGGGGTCTTCTAGGCTTCCCGCCAAGGCCTAGGTTGGAAGGCGAAGACAAGACTTAGTCCTGCCCGAAGGCAACCCTGGGCAGCAGTTTCCGGGTTGGCTTGCGCTCCAGGGATAGGGCAGGCCGTTCTAAGCGCGTATCCACCAGTACCGAGGGAGAGGCCAAGTTAACGCGCTCCAGCAGACGCCGCAGCAGTTGAGCATCGAGGATGTCCACCCCTTGGCGGGCTGTCGCCGTTCCGGCCACCAGGGGGGTAGGGGTGGCTGGAAGGGGGGATCCCATCTCACTGCGCTCAGGTGCAGCCAGCACCAATTCCGCCATTGCCTGGGCCAGCTCTTGACCATACACCCCATCAGGGCCAGAGGGGAGCAGATCCAGCCGTCCCTGCTGAGCAGCCAGGTGGCTCAACCCCAGTTGCACCGCCACTACCGCCGGGCCCCGATCCCCCTGCCTCAAAGTGCGCTGGCCGGCCAGAATGCTCTTCAGTTGGGCCCTGGCTGCCTCTTGGTCGCTAGCCGGCAAAAGTTGCACCAGCCCTTCCAGCTGATCTCCCTCAGAGCCAGCCTTGGCCTCGGGAAGGGGATCCTCCCGCCAAAGGCGAGTCAGGTCGTAGAGCAAGATGGCATGGGGCACAGGGCGGCTGGGCTGGTTGGGGCCGGCATGGCCAGTAGCGAGGATCTCCCCTTGGTAGACCAGCGAGGTGCTAAAGCCAGAGTCCAGCAGCACGGCTTCTCGGATCCCGGTTTTGGGCAGCAGACTGGCCAGGATGGCGGCGTTGACGTGGGTTTTGGTAACTCCGATCACCACCCGCTCCTGGTCATCTACCCCAAAGAAAGCTCTGGGGCGAAACTCAGCAGCGCTGGCAAGGCGGAACGAGTTGATCTCCGCCGGAGAGAGGGCATGGCCATCCTTAACCAGCCATAGACCGGCCACAAACAGATCCGTGACATCCGGCATCAACTGGCGGATGTTCTCCAAGTGGGTCATGGTGTCGGGATCAAAGGGCACAAAGCGGAGGCGATCCCTGCCCAGCAGCACCAGCGGCCGGCCGCGGATTGCCTGGTCATCTTCGGGACGACCGGGGATGAAGGTCTTGTGGTTGGCAGCCATCGCCGGCCCCACCATGACGTTGCTGGCGGAGTTGATCCAGGGGATGGAGAAGAAGCTGCCGTTAATGCCAGCATCGGCCTGGTAGCGCTGGACCAACGTCCTGACTTCGTAGCGCCGTTCTGCGTGCACTGTGGCTGCCCGTCCGCCGCGGATGGTGAGCACCCGCACCCCGTCAATGATCTCGTCGGTCAGAGCCAGAGGCTGCGTCACATCCAGCCAGTAGTCGAGGCTGCGGCTGAGGCTAAAGGTGCGGGCGCCAAGAATGGCCTCGGTGAGGCGAAACTGGTTAAAGCGCCGCACCTCCAGCAGGTTGGGCGATTGTCCTGTAAAGCCAGGATCCATCGTAAAAGCCATCCAGTAACCCGCCTCGGCCAGGTATTGCTTTACCCGCTCATCCCGATTGCTCTCCGGATAGGCGAAGTAGTGGATGGGGTGGCCCAGCTCCTGCTCCAGCTTGGTCTTGCAGTCGAACACTTCCCGCCGCAGACGGGCATCGTCTAGCACCCGCAGGTCAGGGGGATGGGTGACGGTGTGGGCGGCAAAGTCGATCAGCCCGCTGGCATCCATCTCCCGCATTTGATCCCAGGTGAAGTGATCCTTGCTGGTGGGCACGCCGACAAAGCCGGTTTGCACAAAGTAGGTGGCGGGGTAGTTGTACTCCTTCAAAAGGGGGTAGGCGTTCTCGTACAGGCCCAGGTAGGCGTCGTCAAAAGTGAGCAAAATGGCTTTTTCGGGCAAGGGATCCCCGTCCCGCAGGTGTTTGTACAGTTGGTCGATGTGGATGGGGGTCAACCCCGCCTGCTTGATGGCCTCAAAGTGTTGCCGCAGCTCCGCCGCCGTAGTGTCGAACCAGACCTGCTTGCGGCCAGCCACCACATCGTGATACATGATGGCGGGCACATAAGAAAGGCTGGCCAAGGGATCCAAAGCAAAGGGATCCCGCTCCAGTTGGGTCTCTAAGGAGATGGGCAAGCGCTGTTGAGCCGCTTTAGCGTGGGCGCGGGGGGCAGGGATCTCCGCTAGAGGTGGCGAGAGCCCCGGCAGGCGGCTGACCCAGTCGGGATGAGCAGTTGCCCAGGCCACCAGGGCCCCAGCCCCAAATCCCAGCAGGATCACCAGCAAGCTTAAGAAGGGGAGTAACCTCGGTCGAGACTTGGCCAGCGGACGTCGAGAGGAAGAGGAAAAGCTTTGTCGTGGAGTGGGCGAGGGGTACGGCTGGGATCCCCTTGCTGACCCAAAGCCTGCATGGCCTTGGGGCATCGACCCTCCCAAGCGCGTCGGCTGTCGTCGAGATGTCATGGCCTCACTCCCCACTCCCAATTGCAAAAGCTCAGCCCTTGCCGGAACGCCTTTTCCTACCCAAAGCCCACCCCCAGGACAGCAGGAAAAGGCAGCCTTCCAGGCAACGGCAAAACCAACGCCAGCCTACCACCCCATCCTCAGGTTGGGGATAGGGGAGAAATCGCCGCATGCTTTCTACAGGGATCCCTCGTTGAAATTGTTTGAACCAGAACGGCCTGGACGGGTGGCCTGAAAGAACCCAGAACCTCCCAGGAAGCCGCCCGCTACTCAAGGGTGCTTAGCAGATTGGACTCGGCAATGCTGACGATCTTGCCTCCCATTTGGGTGATCCGTTTCACTTCTTG
Organism: Thermostichus sp. MS-CIW-34; assembly: GCF_054060435.1. Classification (NCBI taxonomy): domain Bacteria; kingdom Bacillati; phylum Cyanobacteriota; class Cyanophyceae; order Thermostichales; family Thermostichaceae; genus Thermostichus; species Thermostichus sp. MS-CIW-34. The sequence continues at coordinate 19,063 of NZ_JBSSDE010000043.1, forward strand.
GGAAAGGCGGCTGAAGGGCACTTTGTACTCGACAACACTTCTGCGCACACCTCCTCCCACGAGGCCGGATACCTTGATGGCGAAGATTTTATCGCTATTGGGCAGCCCTCCTTCTGAGCTGCTGGCCTGAGCAACCTCTGGTTCTGGAGCCGATGCCACCTGAGGCGCCGTGGCGACGCTCTCCCGCTCCAGGAGTAGCCGCCAGCTGCGGGGATAGGCAGGCGCCAAACGATAGACCACCTTATAGGAGCCGGCTATGTGGTCATCCTCGGCCTCCACCTTCACCACAGTTCCCGCTGGAATGTCCAGCTTGGCCCCCTTAGACATGACTTTAATTCCCGGCCAATTGGTGGGCACATCCGTCAGCAGCTCGACCTCAAAGGCTTGATCCCCCAACAACAACTTGGCCATCTCAACAACTCCGTTTTGCTCAGCACTCAGTGGCGAGAGAGCCGCTCACAGCCACAGCTTTACCGTCAGACATTCTACCGCTGCCAGGTGCCCACCAGAAGCTTCCCGCTGGCATGGGTCAGCTGACGTCCTCCCTTCAACGAATTGAGGGAGATCACTGATGTCCTCCCATTCTAGAATTGGGGTGTTGTAGATTTGTTAAGCAGCTGTAGATTTATTGCGGAGGTAGAGGGAGTGCCATGAACCTGTTGAGCTTGGCCTTGCCGGATCTGTCGGCAGCTTCGGATGGGTTAGCCGCCACCTTGCAGCCCGTAGCCCAGTTTTTTGCCGGCCTTAACTTGCCCCAACCCATTGTGCAATGGGGTCACCCCTTGATGATGGGGATCGTGGTGGTGGTGATGGGCAGCTTTGTCGGCCTGACTGGGTGGCGAGGACGGGCCTTGCGTCTGGCAGCCGCCTCCACAGCGCCAGAGGGATCCCTGCCGGAAGCGGCCCAGAAGCCTCTGCTTGACCACCGCAAATTGGCCCCCTGGATGGCCACCTTCATTGCCTTGGGCTACACTGGCGGCCTTCTTTCTCTGGTGATGCAAGGGAAGCCCCTGTTGAGCAGCCCCCATTTTTGGACGGGATCCCTGGTGTTGCTGTTGTTGGCGGTGAATGGAGCTTTGTCCCTCAGCGGCTTTGGGGGCAACCGCGCTGCTTTGCGCACCACCCATGCCTATGTGGGCAGCCTCATTCTATGTGTACTGTTTGCCCATGCCCTGCTTGGGCTCAAGCTGGGTTTGTCGTTGTGAGTGGCAGTAGGCTTCCCTCTGCCTGGGCAGGAACTAGCGATAAGGCTGCAGGGATTGCAGCAGGTGGAGCACGGTGAAAATGCCGATACCCAGCAGGACGACGGATCCCACCAGGTAGCTGCTGGCATTGGAGCGCTGCTCTTCCAAGAGGGCTTCAGGGGATTTGGGGGCAATCATAAACCTTTCCCCAGAAAGGGGTTTTCGGATCACGGGATCCCCTGCCTCAAAACGCACCTGCCCCATGGTAAACGCCATCGCATCCACCGGAATCACCCATTCCTTATAGATAAAAGCTCGGGTGGAGCGATTTTCTGTTCTCACTCCGGAAAGGTAGCGCTTGAGATTGAAGTTGAACCGGCTGGGCCCTTTTCCTGGAAAAATATGCTCATCCACAACCGACATAGCCTCTATCTCCGCACCTGTGGGATCCACCCTCACCCTTCCAGTTTCGTCTTCGATGAAAAAAGGGATCTGGCGAACCACCGAGTGAAGGGTTTCGTCTCTCGTTCTCGTCTCTCTTTCAAGGAGATATTCCCGACCTGTGCTCGGATCGTAATACACGTTGGCGTAGTGTTTTTGGGGAGAGCTTACTTCGGAAAACGGCGATTTTTGAGGATAGCCTGGAGAGCCAAGCTGCTGGGGGTAGTCGGGGTAACCAGGCTTTTTCTGGAAAGAACCGGAACCGGGGTAGCCAGGGTTGGGCTTTTGTGGAAAAGAATTAGAGTAGTCGGGATCAACCCTTTTCTGAAAAGAACCGGAGTCAGAGTAGCCCAAGCCGGGCTTTTTCCCGACCATCTCCCCCGGATAGGATTTTGCTCGGGATCCCAAGCGTAGAGCGTTCTGATATTCGCCTTCGCTGATCCGTTCGCTATACGCTACATCGCCTTGGCTATTCAAATACCTTCGATAGCATTCGATCTCGTCATACTCCCAAGAGATCTCAGACTTGTAGTAGACGCAAGGCTGTCGCGAAAGTTCCGATACCAAAGGCCGATCGCACACAACCCTGCCGTAAACTTGAGCCAAGTTTGCTCCTTTTGCCTGGGGGTTGGTCTGACCGAGATGGCGAAGCTCGGCTATCTTGAGCAACCGAGTTGCAGAGAGCTGTTGAACCAACCTTTGGGAGCGCAAATACTCAACAAACGAAAACAGAGAGGCAGGAAGACAAAGCAGACCAAGCAGCATCAGCCAGTTCATAAAGGCCTTCCTTTCCGGGGGTGGGAGTGAAGTTGGCCTCATGCTAGCAGTTACCTGTGAAACAGGATTTAAGAGAAGTTTAAGGCAATCCCGAATGCGGGCAGTTCCAAACTTTACCAAGAAGCTAGGCCTGAAGCCCCGCCCTTCCAGGACGGCTTTTGCCCTGTTAGACCTGCGATAAGATACACCCACGCTGGTCAGAGAAGCCAAACTCCTCAACGCCACTCCAGCGCAGTACCAAGCCTTGGATGACAGAGTACACCGGCCAGGTGGTGGGGCTGGATGTGGGCGACAGCAGTGGGCAAGCTGTGCCGTGTCTCCAGTTTTTGCGTCGTGCCGAAAGGAGATTGAAGCAACAGCAAAGAAGACTGAGCAGAAAGTTAGGCCCACGGCCCGCTGGCGTGAATAGGAAGGGGGTAAAACCTCAATACAGCAACTACCACAAGTAGAGGAAGCGGCTTGGCGAGGTACACTTCAACCAAATCAAAGTCTGGCGCCAGCGTAGAGACCGGGTTATTGAGCTAGCCCAGTGTGTGGGAATGTCTCACGACATTGTGGTTTATGAGGACTTGCAGGTGCAGAACTTGGTGAGAAATCACCACTTGGCCAAGTCTTTCACGCTAGCGGCGCGGAGCGCTTGGGGGAACGACTGGGGAGATAGGCACCGCCGTCGTGGAGGGGAAACCTGATACAGCTAAGTGCTGTCGCAGAACCAGGAACCAGAATCCTTGCTCTTTGGGGCGGGGGGCATGTCAATCGCGCAACACGTAGCCTACCCCGCGCACCGTCTGGATAAGGCGCTTCTCCCCTGGGCCTTCGATCTTGAGGCGCAAGTAGCGAATATAGACCTCGATGATATTGGAGTCGCCCGTGAAGTCGCAGCCCCACACATGCTCTAGGATCTGTTGGCGGGTGAGCACCTGACGGGGGTGTTCCATCAAGTAGCGCAACAGGTCGTATTCTTTGGCCGTCAGCTCCACCTGTCGCTCTCCCCGGGTTACCTCCCGCGTTACGGGATCCAGGGTCAGATCCATGAACACCAACTGGCCGTCGCGGGATCGCCTTGGCTGCCGCAAATAGATCCGTATCCGAGACAGCAGCTCCTGAATGCTGAAAGGCTTGACCACGTAATCATCCGCCCCAGCGTCCAAGCTTGCTGCCCGATCCGCCACCTCATCTCTGGCGGTCATCAACACCACCGGCACGCGGTTGCCCGTTGAGCGCAGTCGCCGACAAATTTCCAAACCTGAGATGCCGGGCAACATCCAGTCCAACAGCACCAAGTCGGGGTTTTGGTCGCAGGCTGCCCTCAACCCGGCCATGCCATCGCTGGCTACGCTGACTCGATATCCCTCACAGGTCAGCTCCGTTTCCACAAAACGAGCCAGCTTAGCTTCATCTTCGATCACCAGGATGTGGGCAGAAGTGGGTTCAGGCTCTGGCATACGCTCTCTTGCTGAATCCAAGGAAGACGCCGAAAAACTTGCTCATTGCCCCCAAGCATATCTCAACCGTATGGATTGGCAGTCGAGATGACTGAATCCGTCCTAGCCTGCAACAGCCTTGTGGAATTGCCTGGGGTTGATATCAGCAAGTGCTTTGAGTTATTCAAAAGGCATTCATGTACCTTATCACCATGAGTATCCTAAGCCATGACCCTCTCTCCTGTTCGGCTCACCCCGCCCCTACCTCCCATTCGATGGGAAAAACTGCCGGAAGACTTTCCCTTGCCGGATGAGCCTGTGGAAAGCACCTTACAGCCCCTTTTGGCTGCTGCTCTGCGTGAGGCATTGGAACTCGCTCAGATGATCCCTGCCCAGGCTTTGATCGCCTCCAACTTTGGCCTTTGCAGCACTGTCGGGGACAAGGTGGTGGTGAAAGCCCCCGACTGGGTTTATGTGCCCGCAGTACAGCCGATTCCCGAAGGAGAGATCCGCCGCAGCTATACCCCACACCTAGAAGGGAATCCCCCGGCGATTGTGATGGAATTCATCTCCGAAACCGAGGGCGGCGAGTACTCCATCAATCCCCACTATCCCTATGGAAAATGGTATTTCTACGAGCGCATTTTGCAGGTGCCTGTCTATGTAATCTTTCATCCCAAAACCGGTGAGCTGGATGTCTACCGCCTGGAGAATGGCCGCTATACCCCTGTATCGGCGGATGAAAACCGTCGCTACTGGATCCCGGAGATTGGCTTGTTTTTGGGGGTGTGGCGGGGACAAAAAGCCGAGACCAAAGCCAACTGGTTGCGGTGGTGGACTGCCGATGGGAATTTGCTCCTATGGGGAATCGAACAGGTAGAGCAGGAGCGGCAGCGGGCCGAACAGGAGCGGCAGCGGGCTGAGGCGGCAGAAGCAGCCCTCGAACAGGCCCGTCTGGAACAGCAGCGCCTAGCCGCGAAATTGCGGGAGTTGGGCGTGGATCCCGAGGCAATAGCCGATTGAGGGCTCTCCTAGTAGGTGCGCCCGCGCCAAGAGCGGGGCCGGCTGAGGGCAGATAGGATTATCCGCAGAACGGCCAAGGGATCCGCCAGAGGCGACATCCAGAACGTCCAAGGGGGATCCTGATAGGAGCCGCGAATGCCCAGCAGTACACCTAAGCGCAGAATCAGTAAGCCTAGGTTAAGCCCCAGCAGCACCTGCTCCGTCAGGGAAAAGGGAAACCCCATCCCGGCTTTGCCCAACAGCCCTACAACCACCGGCCCAGGGATCCCTTGGGTGAGGACGAGGAGAGCTATATCCCCCCACAACTGGGCCACAGGGGTGGCATCTTTCAAATCGAGGGATCGGCCCCACTCTCGCCAAGTTTCGCCAAAAGAAGTGTACATGCGCACCTTGAGCAGGTGCCGACCGTCGTAAAAAGCTACTTTAAAGCCGGCTGCCGCAATCTGCCGCACCAAGGTGACATCGTCACAGAAGGAGGCCCGCGCCACTGTGTAGCCATTCATCGCTTCCAGCACCGACCGGCGCACTAGCATACATTGCCCATTGGCCATCGTCCGTTCTGGCAGGGTAGCCCTGTCTCCGGCTGCCCCGTAGCGGTAGATCAGGGTCACCAAAAGAGCCGGCTGCAGCCAGCTTTCCCCCCAGTGCTGCAGGATAAACTGCGGTGCCAGGGTGATCAGATCCAGACCTTGGGCCTGGGCAGTTTCCAGCAGGCGCTCCACCAAGCCTGGCTGGGGGCGGGTATCGGCGTCGATGCCCAGGATCCACTCAGAGGCCGGATCCGACTGGAGAAATCCGTAGTGCAAAGCCCAGGGGCGGCCCACCCATCCGCCGGGGAGGGGATCGTCGGTCAGCAGGCGAAAGCGGGGATCCCGCTTGGCCATCTGCAGCACTTTTTCGGGGGTGCCATCTTGAGAGCGGCTGTCCACCACCAGCACCTCCCGCAGGACGGAGCTCTGTTGGTGCAATCCTTCCAGGCAGGGATCGATGCGTTCCGCTTCGTTGAGAGTAGGCAGCAACACGCTGACCAAGCCCGGCTGCAAAGGGATCCCAGGCTGACCGGGAGGCAGAGGGGAAGGGCGCCGCAAAGAGGGCAGCAGCCGCGCCAGCAGCACCGCCAGCATCGGCACTTGCATAACCAATAGGCTCAGGGCGGCAGCATCTCCAGCCCAGGCAGGGATCCCGTTCATGCCAGTTCTAACCTGTAAGGGAAAAGTGTCCAAGAATGCTTGCAAGAGAAGCCCAGGGAGGACAAACTCATACTCATGGTGATTTAGCAATTCAAAATCAGTCTGGTTGCATCGTGCCTGTGCCCATCCCCCCTCAAACCTGACGGGCTTTTCATGGATGTCTTCATCCGGCTCAGCCACAAGGGATCCCCTGTTACGGTTGTGAAATTGCACAGTGAAAGGCTCAACGCCGCGATTGCCCGCGAGGTACGGAAAGAGCTAAGCCAAATTCTCACCGAGAAACCGGGGCATTTCTTGTTGGATCTTAGTCAGGTTAGCCTGATCGACAGCGTGGGGTTGTCGGTTCTGGTTTGGGCGCATCGCCATTGCCGCACTTTAGGCTATCAACTCAAGTTCTGCGGCCTGCAGGAGCAAGTCAAGCTGCTCTTCTCCATCACCGGCTTGGATACCATTTACGAAATCTACCCCTCTGTAGAAAAGGCGCTTGAGTCTTTTCCGTAGCTCTCCCTATCGGGTCAACTGAGAACCGTCAGGGATCAGCTTCTCAACACCTGGATTAGCCTAACGGTTGAAAACCTGCTCAGGGGGAGGGGTTGCTGTTTTGGTTCTCGACCGTCTGGGGCCGGTTCACCTGAGCATAAATCTCTGCTTGCTGCTGGATTTGCTCCCGGACTTGGGGTGGGGCCAACCGGGCTGCTTGCTCAAACAGCTCAGGCGCTTTTGCCCGTAGGTTTTCATCGGTGGCGGAGCTGAGGGCTATGGCTTTGCCCAACACGGGGGTGAAATCACTGGGATCCGCCGCAATCAACTTGTCGTAGAGGACTACAGCTTTCTCAGTCTGGTTGTTGCGGGCGTAGACAAAGGCCAAGCGCAAACGTACATCATTATCTTCCGGCACTTCTTCAAGATGCTTCTCCAGCAGGGCAATGGCCTCAGAGGTGCGGCCCAGGGTTAGCTGCACATCCACCAACTGCTGCAGCACCTGGCCATCTTTGGGATCCCCCTCGTAAAGGATCTGGAGCTGTTCTAATGCCCCTTCAAAATCCCCCGTATCCTGCTGGATTTCGGCCAAAAAGGCTCTCAGTTGCCGATTTTCGGGCTCCAGTTCCACCAGCTTCTTCAGCGGCTCGATTGCCCCTTGCGGCTCGTTCAATTGCAGTTGGGTGTCGATCAACCCCCGCAGGGCAATGGGGTTATCCGGCTCCCGCTCCAGCACGACGCGATAGCCGTCTGCCTGGGCCCGCAGTTGCTCGGTTACCCGGCTGGCCTCTGGAGATTCGGAAGGCCCGAGGGCCTGGAATAGCGGGCCAAAGGAGAAGCCCAAGAAAGTTACCGTGCCCACCACCAGCAGCAAAATGTTGAGGAGCTTGCGGGCTGGGGATTCTTGGGGTTTGGACTGAGGCATAAAGGGCTCGCGCAGAAGACTCCTCTGTACTCTATCATCGGCGCCGGGGCAGGCTGTGGGGTGAGGTTACCCAATACCCAAAACTTTTGAAAACAGCATCCAAGGGGAGGGCAATGCCGTACTGAATTTAGGTAGTGCTGAATCTTTTTGCCACCCCTCACTCCCTCTTAACCATGCGGATCACCAAATTTTCGGGCTGGAGGCCCGCACCATAGCCGCAGGCTTGGTGTCGGGAGGAAAGCCCTCCTCCATATAGGTTTGCTGGTCAAAAGCCTGGATGAACTACAATAAGCCCATGAGCCAGACTATCTCGGTACGTTGCAAGCTGATAGTCCCACAAGAGTTGCGTCAAGAAATTGACCGCACTTTGCAGGGCTTTGCGAATGCTTGCAACCAGATTCTCGACAC
>NZ_JBSSDE010000044.1:0-25827 GCF_054060435.1 Thermostichus sp. MS-CIW-34
CCCTGCAAAGTGCGGTCAATTTCTTGACGCAACTCTTGTGGGACTATCAGCTTGCAACGTACGGATATAGTCTGGCTCATGGGCTTATTGTAGTTTATCCAGACTTTTGACCAGCAAACCTATAAGGAGGCGGGCTTTCCTCCCGACACCAAGCCTGCGGCTATGGTGCGGGCCTCCAGCCCGAAAATTTGGTGAGGGTATCCCACTAGTTCCATCAGATGATCCCTTCTTGACGCTTGGCGATTGGCATCCGCCAGCCGGTGCCGAAGGCGCGATCGGTAATGCGTAGCCCAGGGGGAGCTTGGTGTCGCTTGAACTCGGCATTCTGAACCAGCCGCAGCACGTGCTGCACCGTGTCGGGATCGAACCCTTGAGCCACCAACTCGGGGCTGGATTGATGCTGCTCGATGTGCCGCTGCAGGATCTTGTCCAGCAAATCGTAGGGGGGCAAGCTGTCGCTATCTTGTTGGCCGGGTCGCAATTCCGCTGAGGGGGGCTTGGTCAGCGTAGCAAGCGGGATCCGCTCCTGCTGTCGGTTGATCCAGCGAGCCAAGCGGTACACCCAGGTCTTGGGCACATCGGAAATCACCGCCAGGCCGCCGGACATATCCCCGTAAATGGTGCAGTAGCCCACTGCTAGCTCTGATTTGTTGCCTGTGGTCAGCAGCAGCCGCCCGAACTTGTTGGAAAGGGCCATGAGGAGGGTGCCGCGAATGCGCGATTGCAGGTTTTCTTCCGTGATGTCGGGGGGGAGGCCGGCAAAGGGCTCTGCCAAAAGCTGGTGGTAGCTCTCCATGATGGACTGAATCGGCAGCTTCAGGGTCGGGATCCCCAGGTTTTGCGCCAGTTGGTAGGCGTCGGTCAGGCTGCCAGGGCTGGAATAGGGAGAGGGCATGAGCACCCCCAGCACCCGCTCCGGCCCCAAGGCATCGGCGGCGATCACAGCAGTTACGGCAGAGTCGATCCCCCCCGACAGGCCCAATAGCACCTCGCGAAAGCCACATTTGCTGACGTAATCGCGGGTGCCCAAAACCAACGCCTCGTACAGCTCAGCTTCCGGCTCGGTCGGCCAGCGGGATCCCGTAGTTGGTGGATTCTGGTCTGGGTTGGGAGACTGGGTCAACTCGTCCACATCCAGGATGAGCTGATCCGGCTGAAAGGCAGCGGCTTGGGCCACAACCCGACCCCGGCGATCCACGGCACAACTGGCCCCATCGAAGATGAGGTCGTCGTTGCCCCCCACTTGATTGACGTAGAGAATGGGCAGGGCGTGCTTGCGGGCCAGGGATCCCAGCATCTCCACCCGCAACTTCTGTTTGCCTAGGCTGAAGGGGGAAGCCGAGAGGTTAATCAGCAGGTCGGCACCGCAGCGGGCCATCTCTTCCACCGGATCCCAGTGGTAGCGGCGGTGCTGCCAAAAGTCGCGGTCGTTCCAAATGTCTTCACAAATGGTAAAGCCCAGGCGGCGGCCACGGTACTCGATGGGTTGGGGCTGGGATCCCGGCTCAAAATAGCGATCTTCGTCGAAGACATCGTAGGTGGGCAAGAGCGACTTCTGGAACCAATGGCGGATCTGGCCCCCCTCCAGCCAGGCAGCAGCATTGTAAAGGGGCCGACCCTCAGGCAGAGGATTGGTCTGCACGGATCCCACGACCACCGGAATGCTGGCCTGTAGCCGACTGGCCAAGTGCTGCAAAACTTGGTTCGCTCTCTCGATCAGGGCCGGGTAGAGCAACAAATCGCGGGGTGGATACCCCAGCAACGCCAGCTCCGAGGTGATGGCCAACTCTGCTCCCGCCGCCGCCACTGCCTCGACTGCCGAACGGATGCGCTCGGCATTTCCGCTCAGATCGCCGACGATGTAGTTCAGTTGCAACAGCGCTACCTTCACCCTGCCCCCCATATGGTAAATCTCACCATAAGTGGCCCAAACCGAATCGTCAACAAGATTCTGCTGCGGGCAAGCGAAGAATAAACGTGGTTTGGTGGGCAGTGCTTTCCACCTGCAAAGAGCCGCCCAAGTGGTTGGCAATGGCTTGGGCCAGAGCCAATCCCAAGCCTGTTCCCCCCTGCTGCCAGGGATCCGAGTGGGGGATGCGATAAAACTGCTCGAAAATGCGTTCTTGTTCTTCGAGGGGAATGGTGGTGCCCGTGTTGGTCAAGCGCAGCTCCCAGCGGTCGGAACCCAAAGCAACAACCTCTAGGACAATGTGTTCGCCGGCGGGCGTGAATTTGTGGGCATTGGTCAAAAGCTCACAGACCAAGCGTTCCAACAGGCGAGGATGGGTGTGCAGATAGGGCAGGTGGGGATCCCAGTGAACTTGTAGAGTTTGCTGCCGCTTGCGCATCCGGTCTTGGAACCGATTGATAAGAGGTGCCAAAAGGAGAGGCAGGTTAACCTGCTCAGAGGGCAGCTTGAGCGTATTGCCCGACAAATTTTGTAGATCCAGAAGATCGTTAAGAAGATCGTTAATTAGGGAGATCTCTCGCTCGCACGCCTGCTCCAGAACCTCAAGATACTGGATTTGCTTGGGGGTGAGAGGAGAAACTTGATGGCTCAGTTTCAGCAGGTGAACCGAGAGGCTAATGCTGGTAAGGGGAGTGCGCAGCTCATGGGAGACGGCGGCCAGGAAGTTATCCCTAATTTGGCTGAGTTTTTTCAATTCCGTCACCTGAGCCTGGCTGCTGAGGTAGAGCCTGGCCTGTCGCAAGGCAATCGCGCACTGGGCCGCCATTTGCTGGGCCAAATCGATTTCCCAATCGCTAAAACTCTCCTCAGGAGGCCGAGCCAGCCACAGATCCCCAAGAATGCCCTGATCGTCCGCAATGGGGCAGGCCAGCTTGGTCAGATAGGGGGGCAGAGTGTCGGGATCCCGTTGACGATCCCGAGCGCACAGTTGAAAGCACCAGCCTCGCCATAGCTGTTCGTAGAAGAGGGGAAAATCTCTCATCCAAACCCGAGCCCCGACCCCAGAGGTCGAAAGCGTCGTGTATTCATAGCTGATCAGGGAGTAGGTTCGGCGGCTATCGTAAAGGCCAACATTGCAAAAAAGAACGCCCAAAAATTTCCCCAGCTCGTTCACAACCGTCTGCAAGATCTGCTTTTCGTCCAGAGTTGCCCGTATCTGATGGATGAGGCGGCGCAGAATCGATTCAAACTGCAGACTGCGTTCCAGTTGCTGGGTTCGCTGTTGCACCAGGACTGTTAATTCAGCTTCTCGTGTTTGCTGGGCCAGCTCCAGGCGCTTGCGCAGGGTGATATCGCGCACCAAAACAATGGCCTCATCCGGCCCAAACGGCAACAGACGTGCCTCACGATATTCCGGCAATGCTTCCGCAGTGTCTTGAGAAGTTTTGGGAAGTGGATATTCAATAACCTGAATTTCTCCCGTTTGAAAGGCTTTCTCCAACAAGGGAGCAAAGTAGATTTTCCAATGCTCTGGAAACAGATCCTGAATGTACTGGTTAGGATAGCGGTCATCGGGATAGGCCGATGCAAATCCTTTTGGGGGCTTGTAGGACAGGATTAGCCCTTGCCGATCCACCTGCAGAATCATGTCTGGAATCACTTCGTAAAGGGCGCGGTAACGTGCTTCGCTGCGGGCCAGATCGGCCAAACTTTCTCGCAGGTGAGTTTCGGCCCTTTTTCGCTCGGAAATATCTTCTAGAAATTGGATGACAAACAGAGGCTCGTTTTGAGCGTTTCGCACTACAGACAGTTGCAGGCGAACCCAGATCTCTCTGCCATCTTTACGGCGGATCACCTTTTCATATTCATAGTTGCTAGCGTATCCGGCAATCAATTCATTCCAGAGTATCTCGCCCCGTTCTCGATCTTCAGGATAGGGGGTGTAATCTTCCGCTTTCAGAGCTGACCAATCTTCCTCGCTATACCCTGTAATCTCTGCCATTGCCGGGTTGAGGCTGAGATACCGGGGATCAGGATCCAAGCTCATCAGAGCAATCCCTTGGCTACAGAAGTTGAAGATCCCCTGCAATTGGTTTTGAATTTCCTCAAGAGCAGATTTGATGGATCGGCGCTCGCTGATATCATCCAGGAAGTGAACGGCAAACAGAGGCTTTTGTTCTTCATCTCTCACAACATAAACCTGAGACTTTGTCCAGATGATTTGGCCATTCTTTCGGGTGTAGCGATGTTCCAATTCATAATGACTGCGCCGACCCTCGATCATCTCCTGCCAGAGGTTTTTTAGGGTTTCAACATCAGCCAAATCTGGGATATAGGCCTCCAGAGGCAAAGCTTTCAGTTCCTCTGCAGAATATCCTGTTATATCCTTGAGGGCTGAGTTCATGCCATGTGGCTTGGATTCTGGCTCAAGAGGCAGCAGAGAAATGCCCAAATTGCAGGACTCTACAATACCCCAGAATCGCTGTTGAATCTCCAACAAAGCCAGATCTAGACGCTTACGCTCGGTAATATCTTGAATGCAGCCAAGCACGCAATTTGCTCCGTAGGGAACTATGCAAATTTCTTGGTAACGGAGCTCTCCCGCTGAGTTGGTTAGGGGATATTCCAAGGTTTGCTGGGATCCGCTGCTCAAGCAACGGTCAATCAGCCTCCGGAGTTGGTCGCTAACCTCAGAGCCGAACAGCTCTTGCACTGCTTTTCCCTGAAGGTGCTCTGCTGGGAGTGAGGCAACACAAGCATTCTCCGGGGAAGAAATCAGCTCCAGGCATTTGCCTTCTTGGCTAAAGATCATTAAGGCTTGTGGGATAGCACAAACCAACCTTTTGTAGCGGAGTTGGCTCTCTGCAAGCGCTTGTTCAGCCTGCTTCCGCGCCGTGATGTCTTCCACATACCCCTCAAAACAGAGGGGATCCCCTGCCGGATTGCGGACAACTTGAATTTGTTCTCGCACCCACAAGTCCAAGCCCTTGCGACTGTGGATCAAAAACTCTTGCGCCACTCTCCCATCGCCGACTTTGCCTGCAAGCAGATCCTGGAAAAACTGGCGACGACCGGCAGCGTCAGCATAGAGATGATGGCCAAAATCCGACAGATGGCGCATCAAATGGGCAGAGGAAGTATAGCCATATATCTCGGCAAGCTTGGCATTGGCAAACCGGTATCGTCCCTGCAGATCCACACGAAAGATCCCAATGGGGGCATTTTCCAGGAGCACATCGAGTCCGGCCAACATCAGGATCCCCTATGTTTTCGCAAGCAGTACTAGGGCACTAAGAACGCCTGCCCCTGAGATTATGTATCATTTTTGCTTTGAGCGATGTTTTCCGCACTACAAGTTCCCCCGTGATCTCGTAAAATCACGGGCGAGGAAGGGTGCTTAGGTTTCTGTGGATGTTACCCCGTGGGCTGCCGGTAGGGCAGGGATCCCTGTGCGGATTCTCAACTACTCCACCTGCGCTGTCTCCGGGGATCCCGCCTGAGTTTCCGGGTGAAAGTAGCGGTAAATCTGCCGGGCAATCTTCGGGCCAATGCCGGGCACTTGAGCCAACTGGTCTTCTGAGGCCACCTGAATGCGGGCAATCGACCGAAATTCTTCCATCAGCAGCTTTTGCCGATACTTGCCCAAGCCGGGGATCTCGTCCAGCGTAGAGGCATGTTGACGCGCTTTCCGTTGCTGGCGATGAAAGGCGAGAGCAAATCGGTGGGCTTCATCTCGCAGGCGTTGCAACAACAAGCGAGCCGGATCTTGGGCCGGCAACCGCAGGGGCACGGGATCCCCCGGCAGAGAGATCTCTTCTTCTCGTTTGGCCAAGGCAATTACCGGCAGGTGATCCAGCCCCAAATCCGCCAAGACGGCCATGACTGCCGACAACTGCCCCTTGCCCCCGTCGATGAGCACCAAATCCGGCTGATCCTCAGGGGTCATTTTGCTGAAGCGACGCCGGGCCACTTCTGCATGGCTGGCAAAATCATCGGAGTGACCGGGGCGCACCTCAGGGTTGCGAATCTTGTAGCGGCGGTAGTGCTGTTTGGCAGGCAGGCCATCGATAAACACCACCTGACTGGCCACAGCATCGGATCCCTGGATGTGGGAAATATCGTAGGCTTCTAGACGGCGGGGCACATCCGGCAAATCCAAGACTTCTGCCAAGCGCTCCAAGGCCGCGGCATCCCGATCCGCCAAGCGCTGAGTGCGGGTTAGCTCCAGTTGGGCATTCCGCTCAACCAACTCGATCAGCTCGGCTTTGCTCTGCCGTTGGGGGGCAATGAGGCTGACCTTGCGGCCTTTTTTCTGGCTCAGCCAAGACTCCAGAAAATCGTGATCGGGCAATTCATACTGGGTCAAAATCTCAGAGGGAATTTCCACCGGATCGCAGTATTGATAATGCTCTTGTAAAGCCCGCTGCAAGATAAGGCCTGGGTCGTCACCGCGGTTTTCGGCCACAAACCCCAGCCGCCCCACCAACTTGCCTGCCCGCACCTGAAACAATTGAATGCAGGCTCGTGAATCATTCATGGCCAAGGCCAGAGCATCACGGCTGACGGTAGAGTTAGGCAAAGAGACCTTCTGGGATTCTCCCAATTGTTCCAAACCGCGAATTTGATCCCGATATCGTGCGGCTGCCTCGTAATTTTCCTGTTCGGCGGCCTGGATCATCTTCTCCTGCAGCTCTCGGATCAGATCATCTGTCTGGCCTTGGAAGATCATGGCCACTTGAGTCAGCGTTTTGCGATACTCTTCTGGGCTGATCAAGCCTTGGCATACCCCGGGGCAGCGCCCAATGTCGTAGTTCAAACAGGTGCGATCTTTGTACAGAGGTTTGGGCCGTTGGCGCAAGGGAAAAATTCGTTTGACCAACCCAAGGGTATGGCGCAACAGGCCAACATCGGTGTAGGGGCCATAGTATTTGTCTTGATTCCGATCAAGGCGACGATGGCGGGTGATGTAAAGCTGGGGATAAGGCTCCGACCAGGTAATACACAAATAGGGATACTTTTTATCGTCCTTAAGGAGAACATTATAAGGGGGCTGATGGGTCTTAATCAGATTGTCTTCTAGGGCTAGGGCTTCACTTTCATTGTCGGTTACGATAAACTCGATCTCGCAAACCTGAGCTACCATGCGCTGAATGCGAGGGGACAGGTCGCCGGTGAAGCGGAAATAAGATCGCACTCGAGAGCGCAATTTCTTGGACTTGCCTACATAGAGGATCTGATCCGTGGCATCTCGCATTAAATATACGCCGGGTTCAGCAGGAATCTCCTTGAGACGGCTCTCTAGAACGTCACGGCTGTGAATCAGAGGGACGGTCATAAAGTTCAGTTCTACCGGGTAGAGTCAGGGATCCCATGACTTCAATCTAGCAAGGATATGGCTTTTCTCGGCAACACTGACTCCAATCCATGTGGAGACACAGTCATTCTGAACAATCATTCTGAACAAGTTTGGGAAGCTCGTCCTGCTTTCAAGCTCCAACCTGCTAGCACAAATGGCAATAGCTCGTCGCATCGCAGGATCAAAGTACCTCTTTTGACGGGTAGACCTCCATGATTTGGGAAGAATAAGTTGATTTGTGATTAACATAATTTTGTCCAGAGTTCTGGTAGTTCATTTACATAAGATATAGCAGCAATGGAAAGTCGCTTAAGTTTATTAACTAGGGATATATTGACTTCTGAGACAATCTTTTGAGTAGATTCAGGTATAAATTGCCTGTGACAATCCTGGCATCGATAATGCTGCTTTCCATTATGGATCTTGTCGTATCTAAGTTAAAAGAATGACGGCTTGGGCAAGTCAGCATGAGCTTACTCAGAAACACGAAAAATCTAGGGTAATAGTATCATTGCTCCCAGAGCACCACCAGTATAGTCAATAGGGCAAGGGCTCCGTCCCGCTGGCGCGACCCGAATCTCTGAGCTCTATCCTTACAATTGAGCTCCTGGATCCTGGCCTATGTCTTGCTGCAGGGCGGCCAAGTCTATCTTTGGCTTCTGGGTCTTGACTTTTGTCGGCCTGAGGTCTTCTAGGTTCAGCCAGCGATAGACCGTTGCACGCCTGACTTTGTACATCTGTTGTACATCTGTGGGGTTGCCCTCTTCCTGGACATACCCTACGGCTGTCTCCCTACCGCAGTTCTCCACAGGGCCAGTTGCCAGCGAGCGGAGCCGGTGTGAGCTGGCGCATTCGCCCTAGCTTTCTCAGATCGTCCGCAGTCCGTCGGGGAAAGCTGCAGAAGAAACTCGAAAAATCTGTTCATGGCGAGCTTTTTTGTCTTTACTTCGCTGAGCCGATTGCCCCAACGGTTGCCCTGTTGGCAAGAGCCAGCCGTGACTTGAGACTGCCCCCCTTTTCCTGTCGGATTGGAGTGCGATATGCTGGTTTTCCACCTCTGAAAGCGTGATTTATTCCAAACTGTTTTTACTCCTATGAATCCCCATCCCTCTCAGGTCTCGGCCCCTATCCTGCAGGAAAACTGGCACTTTCAAGAGCGGGATGCTTGCGGGGTCGGCTTTTTGGTGAATCAGCAGGGGAGAGCCAGCCACGACCTCTTGCAGAAAACCCTTCAGGCCCTCACCTGTATGGAACATCGGGGTGGCTGTGGCGGCGACGGCCAGAGCGGTGATGGGGCGGGCATTGCAACGGCAATCCCCTGGTCGCTGTTGCAGGCAGAGAGGGAAGAAATTCGAGCTTGGGATCCCACTCACAGCGCGGTGGGGATGGTCTTTTTGCCTCAGGATCCTGCTGAGTGTCAGGCGGTGCAGCAGGTGATCGATGAGTACTTGACCACCACCGACTGGCAGCGGGTGGTTTGGCGGCAGGTACCGGTCAATCCCAATTGCCTGGGGCCGATGGCGCGGCAGACCATGCCCTCCATTTGGCAGATGCTCCTCACCCATCCCACGCTGGAAGGAGACGAGCTAGAGCAGCAGCTCTATCTGTTGCGGCGGCGCATTCGGCGGCGGGTAGAGGCTCGGTTTGGCTTTTATGCTCTGTATTTTGCCTCTTTGTCCTGCCGGGTTGTCGTTTACAAAGGCATGGTGCAATCGTCGGTTCTGGGCCAGTTTTATCGAGATCTGCAAAACCCCCTCTACACCACCACCTACGCCACCTACCACCGCCGCTTCAGCACCAATACCCTGCCGCGTTGGTCGCTGGCTCAGCCTTTCCGCTACCTCTGCCACAACGGCGAGATCAACACCTACCTGGGCAATGTCAACTGGATGGCCGCCCGCGAACAAACCCTTTCCCATCCCCGCTGGGGTACAGCGGTCGAGGATCTGAAGCCGATTATTGACCCGGGCACCAGCGACTCAGCAGGTCTGGACGCTGTGTTTGAGCTGTTGATTCAGTCGGGCTACTCCACTCAGCAGGCGATGATGGTGCTGATCCCGGAAGCCTATCGCAACCAGCCAGAACTGCAGAATCACCCGGAAGTGGTGGATTTCTACGAGTTCTTCGGCGGCCTGCAGGAGCCTTGGGATGGCCCGGCGATGGTGGTTTTCTGCGACGGCAAAACCATCGGGGCCACGTTGGATCGCAATGGCCTGCGCCCAGCCCGCTACGCTCGCAGCCGCGATGGTCTGCTGGTGGTGGCCTCGGAAGCTGGCGTGGTTCCTCTGCCGGAGACCGACATTTTGGAAAAAGGGCGGCTAGGCCCGGGGCAGATGCTGACGGTGGATCTGCAGAGCGGGCAAATCTGCAAAAACTGGGAGATCAAAACCCAGGTGGCAGCCCAGCACCCCTACGGCGAATGGCTCAAAGCCCATCGCGTTCAGCTCAGCACCCAAGGCTTTGAAAATACCCCTCACCTCTCGGAAGAACAACTGTTACAAGCCCAAACCGCCTTCGGGTACTCCTCAGAAGATGTGGAGATGATCATCGAGGAGATGGCGGCTACGGGCAAGGAGCCCACCTTCAGCATGGGGGATGATGCGCCGCTGGCTGTGCTGTCCACCCAGCCTCATCCCCTCTACGACTATTTCAAGCAGCGCTTTGCCCAGGTCACCAACCCTGCCATCGATCCCCTGCGGGAGAGCCTGGTGATGTCTTTGGATGTGTATCTGGGATCCAAGGGCAACCTGCTGGAGATCCGCCCTGAGCATGCCCGCCTGTTGCAGTTGCGCAGTCCGGTGCTCAACGAAGCGGAGCTGGCCGCTCTGCAGCATACCCCTTTTCCCTGCCACACGCTCCCGATTCTCTATCCGGTGGCTGCCGGCCCAGAAGGACTGGAGGTCCAGGTACGGGCCCTCTGCCAGCAGGCGGCTCAGGCAGTGCGGGGGGGAGCTGAGATCTTGATTCTCTCGGATCGCGGCCTTGATGCCGAGCAGGCTCTGATCCCACCTCTGTTGGCGGTGGGCGCCATCCACCATCACCTCATCCAGGAGGGGCTGCGCCTACGCGCTTCCCTGGTGGTGGAGACTGCCCAATGCTGGAGCACCCACCACTTTGCCTGCTTGATCGGCTACGGGGCCAGCGCCGTTTGTCCTTATCTGGCCTATGAAGCTGTGCGGCAGTGGTGGCACAAGCCCAAGACGCAAACCCAGATGGCTGCCGGCAAGTTGCCCCAGCTTTCCCTGGCCGAGGTGCAACTGAAGTACCGCGCCGCCATTGAGGCAGGGCTGCTCAAGATTCTTTCCAAAATGGGCATTTCTCTGCTCTCCAGCTACCACGGAGCGCAGATTTTCGAGGCCATTGGCCTGAGCCAAGAGGTGATCGATCTGGCCTTCCGCGGCACGGTGTCGCGGGTGGGAGGCATGACGCTGGCGGATCTGGCCCGCGAGGGCATGGTGAATCACCAGCGGGCCTTTCCCGAACTCACCTCGAAAAAGCTGGAGAACTTTGGCTTTATCCAGGCGCGGCCCAAAGGCGAATACCACATCAACAGTCCAGAAATGGCCAAACTGCTGCACAAGGCCATCGAATCGGGTCAGCCTGCCCACTATGAGATCTACAGGGCGCACCTGCGCAGCCGCACCCCCACCGCGTTGCGAGACCTGCTGGATTTCCGCAGCGACCGGGATCCCATTCCCTTGGAGGAAGTGGAACCGGTGTCGGAGATTTTCAAACGCTTTGCCACAGGTGGGATGTCCTTGGGGGCCCTCAGCCGCGAGGCCCACGAGACCCTGGCCATTGCCATGAACCGCATCGGCGGCAAGTCCAACTCCGGTGAAGGCGGGGAAGATCCAGAACGATACCTCCCCATCACCGATGTAGGCCCAGATGGCACCTCGGCCCGCTTTCCCCACCTGAAGGGGCTGCGCATGGGGGACAACGCCAGCTCGGCGGTGAAGCAGGTGGCCTCGGGCCGCTTTGGCGTGACACCGGAGTATTTGCTCAACGCGCGGCAAATTGAGATCAAAATTGCCCAGGGGGCCAAGCCGGGCGAGGGCGGACAACTGCCGGGCAAAAAGGTCAGCCCCTACATCGCCAAGCTGCGCCGCTCCAAGCCGGGGGTGACCTTGATCTCGCCGCCGCCCCACCACGACATCTACTCCATCGAGGATCTGGCGCAGTTGATCTTCGACTTGCACCAGGTGAACCCCCAGGCACAGGTGTCGGTGAAGCTGGTGGCGGAGGTGGGCATCGGCACGGTGGCGGCAGGAGTAGCCAAGGCCAACGCCGACATCATCCAAATCTCCGGCCATGAAGGGGGCACAGGGGCTTCCCCCTTGAGCTCCATCAAACATGCCGGGGCACCTTGGGAGTTGGGCCTGGTGGAGGTGCATCATACCCTGCTGGAAAACGGCCTACGGCAGCGCTCCATCCTGCGGGTGGATGGCGGCATTCGCACGGGTTGGGAAGTAGTGATGGCGGCCATGCTGGGGGCAGAAGAGTTTGGCTTTGGCACGGTGGCCATGATTGCGGAGGGGTGCATCATGGCGCGGGTGTGCCACACCAACAACTGCCCTGTGGGAGTGACCAGCCAGAAGGAGGAGTTGCGCAAGCGCTTCCCCGGCACGCCAGATCACGTGGTGACCTTCTTCACCTTTGTGGCGGAGGAGGTGCGCCAAGTCTTAGCGCAACTGGGCTACCGCTCTCTGAAGGAGGTGATTGGACGGGTGGATCTGCTCTGTCCGCGGGCCGATGCCGTTCTGCAGAAGACCCAATCCTTGAACTTGGAGTGTCTGCTGCGAACTCCCCCCGGTTTTGATCCCAACACCCTGCCCGACTGGTTGGAGCATGAGCCGGTGCATTCCAACGGCCCGGTGCTGGATGAGCAGATCCTGGCTCAGCCGGAGGTGCAGAAGGCGGTGGAAACCTGCGGCACGGCCACGGTGGAGATCCCTATCGCCAACACCGACCGCTGTGTGGGCGGGCGCATTGCCGGAACCTTGGCCCGCTTGTACGGAGATACCGGCTTCGCCCAACAGGGGGGGCAGTTGGATCTGCGCTTTGTCGGCAGCGCCGGCCAGAGCTTTGGCGCTTTTACACTGGCGGGGATGCGCCTGACCCTGACAGGAGAAGCGAATGACTACGTGGGCAAGAGCATGTGTGGCGGCGAGATCGTCATCCTGGCTCCCCCTGAGGCGCCCCGCGATCCGGCGGAAAATGTAATCCTGGGCAACACCTGTTTGTACGGGGCCACGGGCGGATCCCTGTTTGCCAACGGCCAGGCGGGGGAACGCTTTGCGGTGCGCAACTCGGGAGCGCAGGCGGTGATCGAGGGATCCGGCGACCACTGCTGCGAGTACATGACCGGTGGTGTGGTGGTGGTGCTGGGGCGGGTGGGCCGCAACCTGGGAGCGGGGATGACCGGCGGCCTGGCCTATGTGCTGGATGAGGAGGGCAACTTCCCCGCCAAGGTCAACGGGGAGATCGTGCGCATTCAGCGGGTGCAGACGGCGGCAGCAGAGGCACAACTGAAGAGCCTGATCCAAGAGCACTATCGCCGCACCCATTCCCCCAAAGCGGAGCGCATTCTGCAAAATTGGGAATCCTGCTTGCCCCTGTTTTGGCAGGTGATCCCGCCTTCGGAGGAGGGCAGCGAGCTGACGGATCCCTTGCGATCCCAGCCGCTGGCAGTGGAGTCTTAAGGATCTCTCAGAGCCTGCCGGTAACACTTCTTATCCCCACGACGGCCAGAGAGGCTGGTAAACTGCGAGAGTATACCTGGCCTTTTCATCCGCTTTAAATCACTATGAGTCCCAGTTTGCAAGCTGCTCAAACTCAAGCGCGAGTGCCCACCGAGACCATCCTGACGCCGCGCTTCTACACCACCGATTTCGAGGCCATCGGCAAAATGGGCTTAGGGGATCGAGAGGCTGATTTCCGGGCCATCCTGCAGGAGTTTCGCGCCGACTACAACCGCCATCACTTCGTCCGGGGTGAGGAGTTCAACCAAGACTGGGAAAGCCGCCTGGATCCGCAGGCGCGCCGGTTGTTTGTGGAGTTCTTGGAGCGCTCCTGTACAGCTGAGTTCTCCGGTTTTCTCCTCTACAAGGAGCTGTCGCGCAAGCTAAAAGAGACCAACCCCGTTTTGGCCGAGTGCTTTGCCCTGATGAGCCGCGACGAGGCCCGCCATGCCGGCTTCCTGAACCGGGCTATGGGCGACTTTAACTTGGCCTTTGACCTGAGCTTTTTGACCAAGCACAAGTCCTATACCTATTTCGCGCCGCGTTTCATCTTCTATGCCACCTATCTCTCGGAGAAGATCGGCTACTGGCGCTACATCCTCATCTACCGCCACCTGGAGGCCCACCCCGAGGATCGCGTTTACCCGATCTTCAACTTCTTCAAGAACTGGTGCCAGGACGAGAACCGCCACGGCGATTTCTTTGCGCTCATGCTCCTAAGCCAGCCGCGGCTGCTCAAGGGATGGGTGGCCAAGCTGTGGTGCCGTTTCTTCTTGCTGTCGGTGTTCGCCACTATGTACCTCAACGATGTGGGAGAGCGCCCGGATTTCTACCGCCTCATCGGGCTGGATCCCCATACTTATGACATGGAGGTAATCTACAAGACCAACCGCGAGGCGGCCAAGGTGTTCCCGGTGGTGTTGGATGTGGAAAACCCTGAGTTTGTGCGGCGGCTGCAAAAGTGCGTGGCCAACAACGCTAAGCTGAGGGAGATTGCCCGGGGATCCGGCCCCTTCAAGGGTTTGCGCAAGCTGCCCCTCTACTTGGATAACTTCTATCAGTTTTTGCGGCTGTTCCTCCTGAAACCTCGGAAAGCTGGCTTCTACCTGTGGGAGCAGCCGGAGCCCCGTTTTGAAGGAACGGCTGTTTCTGCTTGAGCCGTCTTGCCCTCAGCTTGGTACCCGTACAGCCTCATAGGTCAGCCATGAACATTGCCGCTGAGATTACGCCGCTCTTTTTGCTGGGAACGCTGGCCTTTTTGGGTTGGGGCTTCTGGAGAGCCCGTCGGCGGGGATCCTTAGCCGTTTGGGTGTGGTTACAGGGATCCCTGCTCTTGTTGCCGTGGGTGGTTTTCCTGGGGCTGCTGCTGCTGGGGATCTACCTCAATTTTGCAGGCTTCCTGGTGTTGCTGTTGGTCTTTACAGGGCTTTACATTGCTGTGGGGCGCAAGACCCGCCAGTTGGCCCAGCAGGAGCTGCAGGCCCGTCGCGAGCAGTTGGCTCGTCTGGAAGAGCAGGGGGAAGCCCCTTCGGCAGGGGAGGCGCCTTTGGAAGCGCCTGCGGTTCTGCAGCGGATCTCGGCTGAGGATCTGCAGGCCATTCAGTCTATTTTCGGCCTCGATACCTTTTTCGTCACCGAGACCGTCCCCTATGGGGAAGGGGCGATTTTTAAGGGCAACCTGCGCCAGGAGGCGGAGGTGGTGGTACCCCTGCTGGTGGAGAAGCTCAAAGAGCAGGTGGGCAGTCGCTACCAGCTCTTTTTGGTGGAGGATCCGGCGGAAAAGCCGGCGGTGGTGGTCTTGCCGGATCCCATCGTCAATTACCGCGCTTCCGTGGGGGCGCAGATCCTGGCGGGGGCGTTGCTGGTCTTCAGCTTCGTCGCCACGTTGGAGGTGGGGGCCAATCTCTTGGGCTTCCGGCTGTTGGATGCGCCAGGGCGCTGGGTGGAAGCCCTGCCGGTGGCGGCCGGGATCTTCGCCATCTTGCTGGTGCATGAGACCGGACACCGCTGGATGGCGGGCAAGTACGGCGTGCGCCTCAGCCCTGCTTTTGTTATCCCCAGCTTGGGGATCGGCACGCTGGGATCCCTAAACCGCATCCAATCGCCGGTGCCCAGCCGCAAGGCCCTCTTCGACATTGCCTTTGCCGGCCCGGCAGCGAGCGGGATCCTGTCGCTGCTGGTGCTCTTGGCTGGCCTGAAGCTCTCCGGCTCCGAGGGTCTGTATGTGCCCACGGAGATCTTCCGCAGCTCCATCCTGGTAGGCACCCTAGCGCGGCTGGTGCTGGGATCCCAGTTGCAGGCGGAGCTGATCCCCATTCATCCTTTTGTTGCCGTGGGCTGGATTGGCCTGGCAATCACCGCCTTGAGCCTGCTGCCGGCAGGGCAGCTGGACGGGGGTCGCATTGTGCAGGCGGTGTACGGGCGGAAGACGGCGGCCCGCGCCACCTTCATCACCCTGATTGCCTTGGCGGTGGCGGCCATCAGCAACGTCTTGGCCCTCTATTGGGCGCTGCTGATCCTGTTCATTGCTCGCGAGCCAGAGCGTCCCCCTCAGGATGAAATCACAGAGACCGATGGCCAGCGGGATGCGCTGGCTTTGCTGGCCCTCTTTTTGATGGTCATGACCCTGTTGCCGATTGCTCCGGCCTTGGCGGGCTTTCTCAATTTCCCCAACGGCTGATGGGGTAGAGGCCCAGGATCCGCCGGCGAGAGGAGCTCACTGTGTCTGGACCGGGGAAAGGCTTTGGCCTAGGCAAAGCTGGAAAGGACAGAGGAGAGCACCTGCAGCGTCTGTTGGCCCAAGCCGTTCGCCATCACCAGGCAGGTCAATGGCCACAGGCCGTCTCGCTTTACCAGCAGGTGCTGCAAGCCCAGCCCACCCACCCCGAGGCACTGCACCTCTTGGGGGTCTGTCGGCAGCAACAGGGATCCCTGGACGACGCGATTGCCCTGATCCGGCAGGCCCTTGTCCAACAGCTTTGGTTCCCCGATGCCCACTTTAACCTGGGGATTGCCCTCAAGCAGGCGGGGCGGCTGGCGGAGGCGAAAACTCACCTGCAACTGGCCCTAGAGCAGGGGGGGCCGGATCCAGAAGTCTTCTACCAGTTGGGGCTGGTGCTGCGGCAGCAGGGGGATTTGGAGGCGGCCCTTGTCCCCTTAGGACAGGCCCTGGAGCTGCAGCCGGACTTTGCCGATGCTGCCTACACCTTGGCCATTGTGCTGCGGGATTGTGGCCAAGAGGAAAAAGCGGCGGAGCTGTTCTACCAACTCTGGCAAGCGGATCCCGCCGACTTGGCCGCGGCCCTGGGGTGGTGTGTGAGCCAGTTGCCCTTGCTGTACGCCTCAGCAGACCAAGTTTCCGTGGCTCGGGAGCGCTACCGCCAAGCCCTACAACAGGTGAAGGGCCGCTGGGAACACCTGCCGCGGGATCCGATAACCCTGGAGCAAGCGGCTGCCGGGATCGGCTCCGTCCAGCCCTTCTTTTTGCCCTACCAAGGCCAGAACGACCGCGATCTGCAGCAGCTCTACGGATCCCTGGTCTGTGAGGTCATGGCAGCCCGCTACCCCCACCCCCCTCTGCTGCTCAAGCAACGCGCCGACAAGCTGCGGGTGGGCATTGTCTCCGGCCTGTTTCGGGATCACTCCGTTTGGAAGATCCTGACTCGCGGCTGGGTAGAAGCCCTGGATCGTGCTCAAGTGGCCCTCTACGGCTTCCACACCTCGGTCATCCAAGATGAGGTCACGTGCTCCCTGCCCCCTCGTTTTGAGCACTTTGTGGCCGGATCCCGCAGCATAGAAGAATGGCAAGCGGCTATTCGAGAGGCACAGCTGGATGTGCTCCTCTACCCGGAAGTGGGCATTGACCCGGTCTGTGCCCAACTGGCCGCCCTCCGCTTGGCGCCGGTACAGGCGATGGCCTGGGGCCACCCGCAAACTTCTGGCCTGCCGACAATAGACGTTTTCCTCAGCAGCGAGCTGATGGAGCCGCCGGACGGGGCCGGCCATTACACCGAGCAGCTCCTGCCCCTGCCTGGCATCGGCACCTACTATATTCCCCTAGAAGTTGACCCCGCCCCTGTGGACTGGCAAGCTTGGGGGGTGGATCCCGACAGGGTGCTTTACCTCTGCGCCCAATCCCTATTCAAGTACTTACCTCAGTACGACGAGGTGTTCCCCCGCATCGCCCGGGAAGTGGGGAAGTGTCAATTTCTATTTTTGCGGGGCCGCCTCTCCCAAGGGATCCGCGAGCGCTTTTGGCAGCGGCTGCGACGAGCCTTTCAGGCCTATGACCTAGCTGCCGAAGAGTATGTGGTGCTCCTACCGGAACTCTCGCCTGCAGAATATGCCGCCTACAACGCCCTGGGGGATATTTACCTGGATAGCCTCGGCTGGTCAGGGGGCAACACCACCCTGGAAGCCCTGCCCCACGGCCTGCCCATCGTCACCTTGCCCGGATCCCTGCTGCGGGGCCGCCACACCTACGCCATCCTGCAGCAGATGGGGATCCTGGATACCATCGCCCACACCCTCGATGAATACGTCCAGATTGCCAGTCAGTTGGGCTTGGATCCAGAGTGGCGAGAGCAAATGGGCCAGCAGGTGAAAGCACGTCAAGATCGCGTCTACCGGGATCCCGCGCCGATCCGCGCTCTGGAAGAGTGGTTGCGAAGCCTGAAGACCTGAGGGGGCAGTTTGGGTGAAAGGATAAACGGGCGAGTGTTGTCCTCTTGAAGGGATCCCGGACAGATGGCAGGATAGGTGGGGTTGTCTTGCCGGGCTTTGCCCATGTCTTCTGAGTCTGCTCCCGGTCAGTTCCCCAGTCCGGAAAACGCCCCCGACAACTTGCCCTCCCTTTCAACGCGCCTGAAAGAGATTGCCGTGGTATTCCTGCGGCTGGGATCCCTGGGTTTCGGCGGCCCCCAAGCCCACATCGCCATGCAACACGATGAGGCGGTGATCCGGCGGGGCTGGATGAGCCAGGAACAATTTACCGAAGGGGTGGGCCTATGTGAAATGTTGCCAGGGCCAGCTTCTACCCAGATGGGGATCTATGTCGGCTATGTGCGGGCAGGCTGGTTGGGGGCGGTGCTGGCGGGGATTTGCTTCATTGCCCCTGCTTTTGTGATCGAGGTGATTTTTTCTTGGCTTTACTTTCGCTTTCAGGGGGTGCCGCAGCTAGAGGGGATGTTTTTTGGGGTGGCCCCGGTGGTGATCGCCATTATCCTGGCCTTTTGCTGGAAACTGGGCCGTAAAGCTGTGAAGGATTGGAGCCGGGGGCTGATCGCGGTGGCGGCCTTTGCCCTGCTGCTGATTGGGGGGGTGAATATCCTGTTGCTGTTCGGGCTGGCGGCTCTGGTGGGGCTGCTGCTGTATGGGCCCAAAAAAGGCCCACTATCGGGGATCCCGATTTTACTCCCTTGGCCAGTATTGACGTTGGCCCAGACGGTAGTGGCCACGGTTCCACCGGAAACCCTTATCCTGAGCAGCTTTTGGGGTCTGGAGCGGATTGGTGCCTATTTCTGGCCTTTGACCTTGTTTTTCCTGAAAGTAGGCGGCGCCATCTTCGGGGGAGGGCTGGTGATCATCCCCTTCATCGCCGACGAGGTGGTGGATCAGTTGGGCTGGTTGACGCCGACAGAGTTCTTGGATGGGGTGGCCATTGGGCAATTTACTCCTGGCCCGGTGGTGCTGACGGCAGCCTTTATCGGCTACAAGGTGGCAGGGGTGCTGGGGGCCCTGACGGCAACAGTGGCCATCTTTGCCCCTTCTTTTGCCTTTATTTTGCTGGCAGCTCCGGTTCTGTTGCGCATACGGCACAATGCTTGGGTGAAGGGATCCCTGCAGGCAATTACCCCAACGGCCCTGGGGGCTGTTGCTGCGGCTACAGTGCCCTTGGCCCAAAATGCGCTGCTACAACAAACAACTCCCGCTTCGCTGGTGGCTTTGGGGATCGGGGTAGCGGCCTTCATTGCCTTGATGCGCTTTCGCCAGCCCACTTGGCTGTTGGTGTTGATGGGAGGGGGGGCGGGTTTGCTGGCCCGAGGTCTGCTGGCCTAAAGGTTTTGCTCCCTGGCCCTGCTTTCTCCTTGGGGGTGAGGGAATGACCCTGATTCAGCCTGATGGCCACGGCACTAACTGGCTTGGGCCAGCCCTTCCTCAGAGGGATCCCTGCCTTCCAGGCGACAAAACAGTTGCCGCATGAGCAGCTCCCGTTGGCCAAGAGACAGGTGAGGGGCAAGGGTGCCGGGAAAGTGGGGCATGGCGAGGGTGACACGATCCAACAGGTCGGCGCGGCGATGTCTCTGTTGAATAGCCCAAGCCCGTTCCAGAAGGTTTTGGGCTGCTTCTGGCGCTAATCCCGCTTGCTCCGATAACCACGCTGCCAGTTGTTCCAAATCGGGGTCGAAGCGCAGCCGGTACATGTAGATCAACATGCCGATCCCGATCACCAAGCCCAAGCCACTGGCTACATAGGCGGCTTTGATGGAAGTTCCCGGCAGATAGGCCACCGCCGACACGCGCAAGATTTCGTAAGGGATGCGAATCAAGCTGTAGCCGACCACATACGTCCAAACCCAAGTGCCATCTTTGAGTTTGGGAAAGCGCCAGAACATTCCCATCAAGAGGGCAAATAGAAGCAGGTTGAGGACGCTTTCGTAAAAAAAGATGGGGTGAAAAAACTCAAATTGGCTGTATTCCGGCTCGCGGGCTTGGGGAGGAATGTACACCCGCAGCGGCCAAGGGCTGTCGGGAGGAATAGGGGCACCGTAGGCCTCAGAGTTGAAAAAGTTGCCCCAGCGCCCGATGGCTTGGCCCAAAATCAACCCCGGCGTGAGCACATCGGCGTACTTCCAGCCGTTGATCCCGGTGGTGCGGCAATAGAGGTAAAGGGCAAGCGCGCCGGCCAACACCCCACCGTGGATGATGAGACCCCCCTGCCAAATGGCAAAGGCCGAGAGGGGGTTGTCTTGGAACTCTGACCAGTGGGTGAGGACGTAGTAGAGGCGGGCGCCCAGAAACCCAGATATTACCAACCACAGGGCCAGTAGCTCCACTCGTTCACTGGCTTTGCCAGGCTCTTTCTCTAGATGACGAGATTCTGCCAACGCTTTGGTCAAGATCAAGCCGACCAACACGGCCACTGCCATCAATAGGCCATACCAGCGTAGGCCCAGCCCTCCCACCAGCGGGGTGCCGGGGGGAAAGCGGAAGACAAATTCTCCAGGTGAGCTGAAGGTAAGGCCCAACAGCCCTGCACTCCATAGGTTCATCGACAACACGCTCTGCACCCCAAAATTGCTCAACTCAGTTCCACCAGTCGGCTTTATCAACCTCACCCGCTTGGGTTAGCGGGACGGAGTCCCTTCCGGGCTCTTCTCCCCTATCCCCGGCAGCCATTCACAGGCTCCAACAGGGATCCATTCTCCCCGATCCTGAAGCAGCGCCAGTCCTCGTTCCCGGTTGACCCGATCCTACAGGCCCGTCACGGACAAGATTCCACCCTAGAGCCCATACCTTTACCAAAAAGCTAGGTCCAAAGCCCCGCCCTTCCAGGACGGCTTTTGCCCTGTTAGACCTGCAATTAAGATACACCCACGCTGGTCGGAGATGCCAAACTCCTCAAGGCCACTCCAGCGCAGTACCAAGCCTTGGATGACGGAGTACACCGGCCAAGTGGTGGGGCTAGATGGGGGCGACAGCAGTGGGCAAGCTGTGCCGTGTCTCCAGTCTTTGCGTTGTACCGAAAGGAGATGGAGGATGTCAACTGGACAGGGGTGTGGATCCCGGATGGGTTGCAGTTGGTATCCATTGCTCCTGAGGCCAAGGCGGTGATGCAACACTGTTATGGCGGCTACACCACCAACCTGACTCTGGAGGAGTTCATCCGCCCCGAAAACTACCTGGTTCATACCCTGGAAGGACAACCGCTCCCGGTAGGGCCGGTGCGCACTTTGATCCCTCACCCATATGCCTGGAGTTTCCCCCCTAAGATCAGCTGGGCTTTTGGGGGAGCAACGGCTACTACATGGGCGGTGAACCCTGGGCCGAAGAACGCTACAGCAATCTATAGAGGCTCTGAAATTTTGCGCTCCTTTAGCAGGGATCCCTCGAAGTTCTTTGCCGCTATCTGCCGTTTTGGCCGCAAACTGAAGAGAGCACCTTGGTTGCCGTTGCTGCGAACGCCTGAGGTGCCTGTGTCTTTAGATCTCAAAGAAAGCTTAAACAGCAAAGCTCAAAAGATCCATTGGACTCCATTCCGCTTACGCAAACACTAGAAATCATGGGATCCCGTTCACCGCGTCCAGCCCGGCCCATCCGTTCCGGCCGCTATCCGGCCAAAGAGCTGTGCAGCCAGTGCGGCCTCTGCGATACCCGCTACGTGGCCCACGTCAAAGAAGCCTGTGCCTTCTTGGACCAGCAACTGACCCAGTTGGAAGAACAGACCCACGGGCGATCCCGGGAATCGCTGCGCTCAGGATCCCTTGCCGTCACCGATACCGATTACTTCGGTGTCTACGAGGCAATGTTTACGGCCCGCAAGCGGGATCCGATCCCGGGGGCCCAGTGGACGGGCATTGTCAGCAGCATTGGCATGAAGGCCCTCACCACTGGCTTGGTGGAAGGGGTGGTGTGCGTGCAGGCGGATGAGCGGGATCGCTTTCAGCCACGGCCCATCCTGGCCCGTACCCCCGAAGCGGTCTGGGCGGCACGAGTTAACAAGCCAACTCTTTCTCCCAACTTGTCTGTGTTGGAGCAGGTGGAGCAAAGCGGCCTCAAGCGCCTATTGGTGATCGGGGTGGGCTGCCAAATTCAGGCTTTGCGGGCGGTGGAAAAAAAACTGGGCCTGGAGAAGCTGTACGTGTTGGGCACGCCCTGTGTGGACAATGTCAGCCGTGCCGGGCTGCAAAAGTTTCTAGAAACCACCAGCCGCTCCCCACAGACGGTGGTGCACTACGAGTTTATGCAAGACTTCCACATCCACTTCAAACACGAAGATGGCTCGGTGGAAAAGGTGCCCTTCTTCGGCCTCAAGACCAAAGAACTCAAGGACGTGTTTGCCCCCTCCTGCCTCAGTTGTTTTGACTATGTGAATGCTCTGGCAGATCTGGTGGTGGGCTACATGGGATCCCCCTTGGGCTGGCAGTGGCTGCTGGTGCGCAATCAGCGGGGGCAAGAGCTGTTGGACTTAGTCTGGGAGGAGCTGGAAACCCAACCGGTGATCTCGCAGGGATCCCGGAGGGCGGCAGTGCAGCAGGGGATCCCTGCCTACGACCAAGCCCTGAGTTTGCCAATGTGGCTGGCTCGCCTCTTGGGGGCGGCAATCCAGCGCTTTGGGCCGCGCGGCCTGGAATATGCCCGCTTCTCCATCGATTCCCACTTCACCCGCAACTACCTCTACGTGCGCCGCCACTATCCCCAGAAGTTGGAGCAGCACGTGCCCCCCTTTGCCCGGCGGATTGTGGAGCAGTACCAACTCCCGCAAGACTGAGGCTCAGCAGTAGCGGATCCCAGCTTCCGCCCAGCGATCGATAGCCTGACCTATGCGCTCGCAATCGGCAATTAGGCTAATCCGCACGTAGCCCTCTCCTCCCTCTCCAAAAGCGCTGCCGGGGGTTACGACCACGCCTGTAGATTCCAGCACCCGCAGGGCAAACTCCGTCGATCCCTCAGGGGTGCCGTCGGCAGCGCGGGGGGTAGGGATCCAGAGATACATCGTCGCCCGTGGCGGCTCGATCCGCCAGCCCAACTCCGCTAGGCGGCCGATCAGATAGTCGCGCCGGCGGCGGTAGCGCTCTTGTACCTGCTCCAGGTAGCTATCCGGCAGGCGCAGGGCAGTTTCGGCGGCCTTTTGGATGGCGGCAAAAATGCCGTAGTCGAGATTGGTTTTCAGGGTGCGCAAGCTCTGGATGATCTGGCGATTGCCCACCACAAATCCCACCCGCCAGCCGGCCATGTTGTAGGTTTTGGAGAGGGTGTGGAACTCCACTGCCAAGTCCTTGGCGCCTGGGATCTGCAGCAGGCTGGTGGGCCGGTAGCCGTCAAAAGCCAGCTCGGCATAGCACAGGTCGTGCACCAGGATGAGATCGTAGCGGCGGGCAAACTCCACCACCTCCTCAAAAAAAGAGCGGGGCGCAACTGCCGCCGTCGGGTTGTTGGGGTAGTTAAAGTAGAGCACCCGCGCTTGCTGGGCCACTTCCGGCGGTATTTCTTGCAGATCGATCAACCACCCCTTCTGCGGGCGCAGCATCATCGGGTAGATCTGCCCGCCGGCAATCATGGGGCCGCGAAAATGGGCTGGATAGGCAGGGCTGGGCACCAACACCAGATCTCCGGGATCCACATAGGCCAGAGCCAGGTGGGTCAGCCCCTCTTTGGATCCCAGCAAAGGCAGCGCCTCTCCATTGGGATCCAGCTCCACCCCGTAGCGGCGCCAGTACCAATCCGTGATCGCCTGGCGGAAGCTGGCCGTGCCCTCAAAGGGCGGGTAGCCGTGGTGGGCGGGATCCGCAATGGCCGCCTGCGCCGCCTCCACCACCGGCTGTGGGGTGGGACCATCGGGGTTGCCCATGCCCAGATCGATCAAATCCAACCCCTGCTGGCGGGCGCGGGCCTTCAGCTCATCCAAGCGGGCGAAGACATAGGCGGGCAGCTTGTTCAGCCGCT
Organism: Thermostichus sp. MS-CIW-34; assembly: GCF_054060435.1. Lineage (NCBI taxonomy): Bacteria > Bacillati > Cyanobacteriota > Cyanophyceae > Thermostichales > Thermostichaceae > Thermostichus > Thermostichus sp. MS-CIW-34. The sequence continues at coordinate 23,672 of NZ_JBSSDE010000044.1, forward strand.
GGGCGGGAACGAGAGCGCGGTTCATGGCAAGAATGGGGAAGGGGCACAGCCGGTGCCTGATGGGAGGATAGGTACCTAACTTACCGCCAGACCTGCATCCAAAGCAATGATCGAGATTGGCGGCTTTGGGCATCCGGGATCCCGAACAGCTAGGATAGATATCCCAAGTTATCGACGAGCCAACAGTGCCCCTACCTCTTGTGGCCATTGTGGGCCGCCCCAACGTGGGCAAATCCACCCTCGTCAACCGCATGGCGGGGGTGCGTTCGGCCATTGTGCACGATGAGCCCGGCGTGACCCGGGATCGCCTGTACCAGGAGGTGGAGTGGAACGGGCGCCGCTTGCGGGTGGTGGACACCGGCGGCCTGGTTTTTGGCGACGACAGCGAATTTCTGCCCCACATTCGCCAGCAAGCGATGGCAGCCATGGCCGAGGCGCAGGCCGTGATCTTCGTGGTGGATGGCCGAGAGGGACTGACACCCGCCGATGTAGAAGTGGCCGATTGGCTGCGCAAACAACCCCTGCCGGTGGTGGTGGCCGTAAACAAGTGCGAGTCGGGGCAGATGGGCCTGGCTCAGGCAGCAGCCTTTTGGGAGCTGGGGCTGGGGGATCCGATCCCCTGTTCCGGCATCCATGGCAATGGGGTAGCCGAGCTGTTGGAGGCGGTGCTGGCTCACTTGCCCGAAGTGACCGCAGAAGCCGCAGGCGAGCCAGATCCCATCGCCGTCTCGATTGTGGGACGGCCCAACGTCGGCAAATCCAGCCTGCTCAACCGCCTGGTGGGATCCGAGCGGGCCATCGTCAGCCCCATTTCCGGCACCACCCGCGATGCCATCGACACCGTGGTCACCTGGGAAGGGCAGCCCTATCGCCTCATCGATACCGCCGGCATCCGCAAAAAAAACCGCGTGCAGTACGGCATTGAGTTCTTCAGCATCAACCGGGCCTTCAAGGCCATCCAGCGCTCGGATGCAGTGCTGCTGGTGATCGATGCTTTGGAGGGGGTTACCGAACAGGATCAGAGGCTGGCCGGGCGCATCGAAGAAGAGGGCCGCGCCTGCGTTGTCGTCGTCAACAAGTGGGATGCAGTAGAAAACAAAGATACCCACACCATCAACGAGTTCACCCGCGAGATTCGCGACAGGCTTTACTTTATCGAATGGGCGCCGCTCCTGTTTGTCAGCGCCCTCACCGGGCAACGCACCCACAAAATCTTTGAGCAGGTGAATACCGTGGTGGCCGCCCACCGCAAACGGGTTCCCACCGCTGTGGTCAACGAAGTGCTCCAGGATGCTCTTGCCTGGCAATCGCCCCCCACCAACCGCCAGGGCAAGCAGGGCAGAATTTACTACGGCACCCAGGTGGCGGATCGGCCCCCCACCTTTGTTCTGTTTGTCAACGATCCCGATTTGTTTAAGGATAACTACCGCCGCTTCCTGGAAAAGCACTTCCGGCAAAACCTGGACTTTACCGGTACCCCCATTCGCTTTCTCTGGCGCGGCAAATCCGAGCGCTTGGTTGGGCGGGCGGTGCGAAAATTGGAGAGATCCCTGACCTCTCGTTAGGCCCTCTGGTCTACTGAAAGCCTATGGCTGTGGATCCCAACGTCAAAACCCTGGTTGACAACCGTCGCGCCCGCTTCGAGTACGACATCTTGGAGACCTATGAGGCCGGGATCCAACTGACCGGCACAGAGGTGAAATCGATACGAGCGGGCAAAGCCAACCTGCAAGACGCTTTTGCCCTCTTTCGGGATGGGGAAGCATGGCTGCACAATCTGCACATCTCCCCCCATGACACCGCCAGCAAAGTGTTTAACCACGACCCTACCCGCCGCCGCAAGTTGCTGCTGCACCGCCGCGAGATCGACCGCCTACGGGGCTTGGTGGAACAAAAGGGCCTGACCGTGGTTCCCCTCAAGCTGGTGCTCAACCGCGGCTGGATCAAAGCCCATCTGGGCGTGGCCCGCGGCAAAAAGCTCCACGACAAGCGGCAGGCAATCAAAGAGCGGCAAACCCAGCGGGAGATTCAGCGGGAACTGAAGGAACGATAAATTTCTCCGTAAACTACCCGACTCCGACCGCTAAGCGGTACGGAGCGGGCTTTCAGTAGCCCTGAGCCTGCTCTGCTCTACCAGAGAACAAAACAGGCCCGAA
>NZ_JBSSDE010000045.1:0-24545 GCF_054060435.1 Thermostichus sp. MS-CIW-34
GTGTCGAGAATCTGGTTGCAAGCATTCGCAAAGCCCTGCAAAGTGCGGTCAATTTCTTGACGCAACTCTACAGGGACTATCAGCTTGCAACGTACCGATATAGTCTGGCTCATGGGCCTATCGTAGCTCATCCAGGCTTTGACTAGCAGGCGGGCTTTCCTCCCGACACCAAGCCTGCGGCTATGGTGCGGGCCTCCAGCCCGAAAATTTGGTGAGTCCATCCGCAAGCAGAGCGTCATGGTCATTTCGATTCAAACTAGGATACTGTGCCCACACCCAAAACGTTGCTCGCGTCGGCGTTGCGGAGCAATAATGCAGGGGGCCAGAAGCTCACCCTAACCTGAAAGACCACAGCAGAGCTTGTTTTGAGAGGGAGAGGCAGGTGCTCCAGATCACCTTGACGAATACCTTCACGATTTTTGCGTCCAGATAGGGTGTTGTCTGTTTTCGTTTGTCAGGGTCTAGATAGATGGACTGGCCTCTGCAGCCCTTGCCCTGACTGGATTTTCGCGATTTCCCTCAAGGGCGGACGATGGGACTCGAACCCACGAATGGAGGATCCACAATCCTCTGCCTTAACCGCTTGGCTACGCCCGCCGTGATTCCGGCTATCTAGCTTAGCATGGAAAAAACGGGACTGAACCACAGAGGTCGAAGCACCCCAAATGCTACCCAGAGCCGATTTGTTGCGAGGGGCAGAGCATCGAGAAACCTTGGCACGGGTCTTGGATTTGGGAGAGCAAGCTCTCAAAACCTGGCAAGTGGTCTGGAGCGACTTCCTTTCCCCACCCGAAATAGCGGAGGTGCAAGCTCGGCTGCGCAACTTGACCGAACTACAAGTGGGGGCCTGGGGAGGGTACCCCCAAGCAGAACGCCAACGCATAGCCCTGGCCCGCTCTGAGGTGGGCCTAGATGTCCGGGATCCCAAGCCCGACCCAGAAGGGATCCCATTGGCCGCCATTCAGATCCAGGGCAACTTTCTCTTCGACCCGGCTACCCACCGCGATTTTCTGGGAGCCCTTTTGGGAGCCGGCATCGCCCGCGAGAAAGTGGGAGACATCCTCCTGTTGGGGGACTCAGGCGCCCAGGCCATCGTTGTGCCCGAAATGGTGGATTACCTCACCCTAAACCTGACTCAGGTGCGCACAGTGCCTGTCAAAGTGAGCCGGATCCTCCTGAGCCAGTTGAACATTCAACCCCCCCGCGTCAAATCCATCACCAGCGTGGAAGCCTCTTTGCGCCTGGATGCGGTAGCCTCAGCTGGGTTTGGCATCTCCCGCAGCAAGATGGTGGAAGAAATCCAACGGGGGGAAGTGCGGGTCAATTGGAAGCCCATTACCCAAGCCAGCTACACCGTTGGCCCTCAGGATTGGATTGCCATTCGCGGTCGGGGTCGGCTGCAAATCGAAGAGGTAGCCGAAACGAAAAAAGGCCGCTTTCGGGTGCAAATGAGGCGGTATCTCTAGATTTTTTCCTGTCTGAGTTTGGGGAGATCGTTACCTCCAGGAAAATGCTCTAGAAAAAAGAGAAAAAGGCCCAGGGATAAAGCAAATACTCCAAGTAAAACAACTTCCAGATCAGTTGATAATAGCCAACGATCGCATCTCGGCGGTTGAGATCCAGATGAACACCATAGCCCAAGAGGATCCCCAGCCCCAACACATGGCTCACCAACAGCCAGAGGCCGTTGCCCGCAAGGAGAAAAGAGATCCCCACCCCGATAAATCCCAGATAGCACAAGGCCAAAATGCTAATGCAAAACCTTGAGATCCGCCCTGGCCCAAAGCGCAGCGAGAAGGTGGCAATGGCAAACTGGCGATCCCCCTCCATGTCGGGAATATCTTTGAAAAGGGCGATCACCAGCCCAAAAATCGACATAAACCCCGTCAGCCAAACAATCGCAGCCGAAAGCTCGACCCTTCCCTGCATCACCTGCTGAAAATGGCTGTAAAGGCCCAAATTGACGATCAAACCCCGCACGCTGTAGATGCAAGCCGAGGCTGCCAGCGGAAAACGCTTCAACCGCAAGGGGGGCAGCGAATAGGCCGTGCCGATCCCATTGCTCAAAAGCACCGTCAGCAGCAGGTAGGGGATCCCAGCCATGGCCAGCAGGACGGACGCCACCCCACAACCCACGACGATCCCCACCCCCTGTCGCCAACTCAGGGATCCAGCAGCCAAGGGCAAATGGGGTTTGTTGATGCGGTCGATTTCAATATCCGTCAGTTGATTCAAGCCGACGATGTAGACATTGGCCGCCAGACAGGCCGCCCAAGCCCAGACCAACTGGGGCAGCGCCGAGAGAACCGGTTGCAGGGATCCGGCAGCCACAAACCCCGCCAACAGGTAGAGGCCCACCACGCTGGCGCTGGTGCCGTAGACGGTGTGGGGTCGAGCAAAACGCCAGAGAACTTGTGGGCGCAACATCAAAAAAGCTAGGGAGAGTCTTCCAGGAGAGAAGCTAGGGCTGCCCAGCGGGGATCCGCCGTTGGTGCTGTAGCTTCCACCGCAATGCCCGGACAATCGGGACGGCAGGGCAACTGGCGGGGCATCTCCAAATGCAGGTGCTGGTACATCCAGTCTTCGACATCCAGCTCACCATTGGGGGGCAGGCTCTCCAGCAGATCTTCTTCGTCTTGCAATTCCAGCTCCAAGGGGAGAGGTTCGGGATCCCGAATCAAAATGATCTCCTCAACTTCCAGGTGCAGCCGGTGGTTGAACTGCTGTAGGCAGCGGTGGCAGGTGAGGGTGACAATGGTACGAGCTTCAGCACTCACTTCGAGAAAATGGCCCCGATGGCTGACTTCCAGGGATCCCTCCACAGGGGTCAAACTCTCAAAGCCCGAAAAAAACTGCCTAAACTGCAATTCTTGGGTTTGACCGGGCATCTGCCGCAGATCCGATAGACGAATTGGCCTCAGCATGGCACCCCCCTTCACGCGTTTTGGGTAGCAGGGATCCCTGTCGTCACCGTAGCAAGAGGGCCAACTTGTTCCCAGCCCTCTGCCCACTCTCAAGATGGGGAAGCTGCCCGACGGATAACCAAGCGCCGGTCAGGCTCTTTGCCACGGCTGAAAGTTTCCAGATCGGCATAGGCAGGGTCATTCAAGAGAGTATGAATTTGCCGACGCTCGGCAGCCGAGAGATCGGGAAACTCGTATTCCCGGCCAGTGGCCCTCACCTTTTCCACAGCAGCGGCAACCAAAACCTTCAGCTCCTGCAAACGCCGCTGCCGATAGCCGTCCAAATCCAAAATGTAGGGCTGCTGCTGGTCTTCCGGCTGGTTCAGGTTGAGAAGGGTGTTGGCCAGGTACTGCAACGCATCCAGCACCACGGGGGAGCGATCCTCCTCTTGAGGGGAATCTCTGGAAGATGGAGAGGGCAAGGGGGGGGCTTTCGCCAACAGCAGCCGCTTCTGAGCTGGGGTCAAAGAGTCTGCCTCAATTTCCAGCACCTCCCCCACCACCCGCACCGCCGCTGGGATCCCCATAGCCGCCAGCACCTGCTGTAACCACTGCCTGGCTCGCTCTTGATTGGCCGCAAAGGTGGACTTGTTTGGCGAAGGGGCAACGGTTCCCTCAGATTTCTTAGCAGCAGATCCCGTAGAAGACTTAGGACGGCTCATCCTGGGCAGCTTCCAACTTTGAAGAGCATGACTCTAGTCAATAATAAGCTCAACTATACTGAAAATAATGTATAATATGTTCAGTACGGATTACTACCAGTTGATCTTTCTGTTTACTTTCGAGTCTGCCAACATGGTAGCCAAAGCAAAGCAGAAAATTGGTAGTAAGACGACACGGAAACTGCGCTTTGGGTATTTTACTCAAAGCTTTGCGGGATACCGCCATTCTGGTTGGAAACAAACAGAATGCTATCGCTGCATAGTTGAACAGTGATGTTCAGCAGTGTTCAGCGTAAATGTATCAGGTATCAACACTCCACCACAAGTCCACCCCAACAGCGAGGATCCCCTAGGGCTCAAAGGGCAAGGATTCCCGTCCCTCCTTGGCTGGTCTGGGCTTGGTCGATTTCTCCACTTCCTTGGCCTCCACCGTTATCGTCTGGGCAGCCCGACGACGCTCCTCTTCCACCAACTGCTGTAAGTTCTCCGGCAACGGCTCCCGCGAGAGCAGGAAAGTCTGCACCGTTTGGAAGATATTAGAGACGAGGATGTAGAGCAAAACCCCTGCCGGCAGAGGGAAGAACAGGAACATCGCCGAGAACAGCACAGGGGTGATCCGAGCCATGGAACTTTGGCTGGGATCCTCTTTGCCGGTATCCTGTCCGGCATTGGTTAGGTACTGGTTCAGGTAAATGGACACCCCAAAGATGACGATCATGGCGATGATATCCCAGTGGATGGTGCCATCTTCGTCGAAGGCCCCCACACGACCCAACTTGTCGATGAACAGAAAGCCGGTGTCAGAGGCCAAACCGGGAATAGACACCTGCACGGTCACATCCCCCGGCTGCAGAGCCAGCAAGGTGCCATCCGGCTTTATCTGGGCACGATCTTCCCCTTTGGTGATCTTCCAGGTGGGCTGTAACAGATTGGGATCCCCGCCCGCTTCGGCCACCAACTGCTCAAAAGGTTTGCCCCCCGGCCCTTGAAGCAAAAATTGCACCTCTTCCCCGACGGCAATCTTGGTGCCTTTGGGTTCCACCAGCACCACCGGCTTGTGAAGAGAGTCGGTGACAAAAATGTTCTTGCTGGAGCTGACGTAGGGGGCGGGCACCACCTCAGCCGCCACTTCCGCCGGCAGGATCTGCAAGTTGACATCGTAGGTCACCGCTGCAAAGGGGGATCCCCGCAGGGTGGCAAACAGGGCAAACAGCACCGGCATTTGAATGAGCAGTGGCAGGCAGCCCCCCAAAGGATTGGCCCCCAGCTCGGTATAAAGCTTGGCCTGGGCTTCGCGAAGCTTTTGCGGGTCGTCTCGGTATTTCTCCTGGAGTTCTCGCATCCGCCGCTGCATCACCGGGCTGATCACCTTCATGCGCCGCATGTTGCGGATGGATCCCACATTGAGCGGGTAGAGGGCAAAGCGGATCACCAACGTCAGGAAGATGATGGCCAGTCCGTAGCTGGGCACGATCCCGTAGAAAAAATCCAGGATCGGCAGCATGACGTTGTTGGAGAGAAATCCGACTCCGAAGTCCATGAGGGGCGCTGGCAAATGTCCGTAACCATTGTAATGGCTTCCGTTCGGTTGACGAGGGCGTTTTCAGGGTTTGTCCCCTGGATCCGTCAGATAGACCTGAGAAAGGCGAGCAATTGAGCAAAATCAAGCCCGCTCCACTGAGCAGGGATCCCAAGGCCAAACCAGAACCCCTCATCGGCAGTTGCCTAGCAGTCCTTTTTTCCCCTATGATGAGAAACACTTGATCCTCGGTAGCTCAGCGGTAGAGCGGTCGGCTGTTAACCGATTGGTCGCAAGTTCGAATCTTGCCCGGGGAGTATGTCTGAGCCAATCAAGGAAGCCGGACCCGGAACCCTATCCTTCCAGGCGGCTCTGGGCCTGCTGAGGGAAAGGGGGAGAGAAAACCCAGTCTCCCATCTCGTCGAGGAAGATGCGACGCTAAGCCAGACGTGGAGAAAATAATGTGAAGCAATGTGAAGGCGGCTAAGGGTTTCGTCCCGCCTGTTCCCGGCAAGTGTCAAGAGTCTCTGTCCTTTGGGGCAAGGAGTATGTCAGAATACCCTCTGGCTGTCTATTCCCAATCCGAGGGTGCTTGCTGTGATCGACCTGTCGCGGATCCCTGCCCAACCCAAGCCCGGCTTGCTCAACCTCTTGATTGAGATTCCCGGCGGCAGCAAAAACAAGTATGAGTTTGACAAAGACATGGGAGCAATGGCGCTGGATCGGGTGCTCTACTCCTCGGTGCAGTACCCTTATGACTACGGCTTTGTGCCCAACACGCTGGCCGGGGATGGGGATCCCTTGGATGGCTTGGTGATCATGGATCAGCCCACTTTCCCAGGGTGTGTGGTCACGGTGCGACCCTTGGGCATGTTGCAGATGATCGATGGCGGGGATCCGGATGAGAAGCTGCTGTGTGTGCCTGCCAAGGATCCCCGCTATGCTTCGGTGACCAAGCTGGAAGACATCGCCCAGCACCGCCTGGATGAGATCGCGGAGTTTTTCGCCACCTACAAGCGCCTGGAAAAGAAAGAAACCCAGATCTTGGGCTGGAAAGGTTTGGCCGAAACCGAGGCGGTCATTGCCAGCAGCATTGCGGCCTGCAAACAACCCCAATAGACATCTCTAAGGGATGCGAACAGAAAGAGCTTCCTGGCGATGTTGCAACAGTCGCTCTGGGGTGAGGGGCCCTTCGATGTGTTGCCAAGGCAAGGGATCCGCTGGATCCCAGTGGCTGTGCACGTAGTAGTCTAGGGGCGGCAGTTGCCCTTTAAGCTCTTTGAAAGCGCGCCGGTAGCTCCCCAAAGATTCGCCAAAGTCCCGCGCCAACTGCAAGACTTTTCCCACCCGCCGATCCCCTCGCGAGATGAGGGCCTGGATCACGGACCAGCTATAGCTTTCCGGGCGCAACTCCACCCCCAAGGGACGCAGGTGTTTCTGGAAAAACTGCAGTTTTTTCTCGGCTTGGGGATCCACTCCGTGCCACTGAAAAGGGGTGTGGGCTTTGGGCACAAAGGTGCTGCAACCCAGCGTCAGGCGCAGGCCGGGAGCCGCTTTTTTGAGCTCTTGGAAAAGGGCTACTGTGGCCTCCAAATCCGCCTGGGTTTCCGCCGGGATCCCTACCATGCCGTAGAACTTAATGCCCTTCAGACCTCCAGCCTGGGCGTGGGCTGCTGCTGCCAAGATTTCCGGGTTGCTTAACTTCTTGTTGATGATCTGGCGCAGTTGTTCTGAGCCACTTTCGATGGCCACCGTAATGGACTGGCTGCCCCGGCGGGAGAGTACCTGCGCCAGACGTGGGGTTACGGTAGCGGTGCGCACCGAGGCCAAACTGAGACGCACCTGCTCGAAGCGATCCTGGGCCAAGTGCTCCAGCAACTGCTCAAATTGGGGGTGCTGGGTTACAGAAGCCCCCAGCAACCCAATCCGCTGAGTGACCTGCAGCCCCCGCTCTACCGCCGGGATCAAATGCCCCTCCACATCCGCCACCCGGAAAGGCAGGGTGAGATAGCTGGCCAGGCAAAACCGACACATCTCCGGGCAGCTGCGCACCACCTCCACCATGTAGATGCTCTCCCAGGCCGCTTTGGGGGTGACTACTGTGGAAACCGAGAGGGTGTTGCCGCGGAAGGTGTGTTTGCGAATGGAGCTAGGGATCCCGGCCACTTTGGGGAGCACCTTCTCCACCGGGCCGTCGGGCTGCCGGTATTGGGGTTCATACAAGCCGGGCACATAGATCCCTGGCACCTGCGCCAGCGCCTGCAATTTCTCAGCCCGGGATCCCTGGCGCACCTGCCGATAGATCTCAATCATCTTCTCCAGAAGACCTTCCCCATCCCCCAGCAAGATCAGGTCAAAAAACTCGGCAAAGGGCTCAGGGTTGGCTGTCAGTACCGGGCCGCCGCCAAAGACCAAGGGGTGGGCTTCTTCCCGCTCCTCAGATCTGGGAGGGATCCCGTGCCGTTCCAGCAGAGCCAGGATATGGACATAATCCAGCTCCCAGGATAGGGAAAAGCCGAACAGCTCCGGCTCCCGGGGCAGGGGTTCAGCCAGATCCGTAAAGAGGCGGGAGACGGCCACATCTCGGCGGCTGGCCAGCAGACTCCAGATGACTTGATAGCCCAGGCTGGTGATCCCCACTGCGTAGGTGTTGGGAAAGGCATAGATCACCCGCACTGCGTCGGGGTCAGGCGTGGCCGGGGCAAAGAGCAACTGCTCCAGGGCAAACTCTGAACTAGCCAAGGGATCCCGCTGTGTTGGATTGAGGTTTGAGTTCCGGCTTAGAGGAGTTTTGATGTACCTGCCTCTCCAGCTTAGCCAATTGGTGGGAAACCCCGCGAGGAGAACTCAATAAGGAGATATGCCTGCAGCGCACTTCGCGAATGCTGCCTCGAAGCGCCCAAACCATGAGAACTCTGCTGCTCAATACATTGCTTCAGGATAGAAACCGTGACCCCATGCAGCAAGACTCATCCCAAGGCCCAGACCTCCAATAGAAGCCACTCTCTACGGGCAGAGTGAGAATAGAGGGTTACCCTTTTGGCTGGGCAATGTCGAACTCGGCGTCGTAGTCGAAGTCCTCGTCCTCGTCAGCCCAGTCTTCCTCCAGCCTCTCGTCTCCCGCCAGCTCCTCTTCCTCCAAGCGGCGCTTTTCTTCGTATTCCTCATCCTCTAGGCCCAAAGCAGCCCGTTCGGCCCGCCGCCGGAAGCGCTCCAGTGCCGCTGGAGTGATGAAGGGATAGGGCAGCCCTTGGGCTTGGGCTTCCTCCAGCGCTGCGCGGTAGCTCTCCACTTCCTTGATGTCGATTTTCCAACCGGTGAGGCGGGCTGCCAGGCGCACATTTTGCCCCTCTTTGCCAATGGCCAAACTGAGCTGGTCGCTGTTGACCAACACATGAGCTTGCTGGATTTCCGGATCCACTAGCCGCACCTCCACCACCTTGGCCGGGCTGAGGGCGTTGGCAATGTAGGTGGCAGGATCCGGCGACCAGCGGATGACATCGATTTTCTCGTTGCGCAGCTCCGCTACCACCGCCTGAATCCGGGATCCCCTCGCGCCAATACAGGCCCCCACTGGATCCACGTCCCGCTCCACCGTATCGACCGCAATCTTGGTACGTGGCCCCACATTTCGGGAAGGGGGGTTGGCCTCCCGCGCCACTGCCACAATCCGCACGATATCCTCTTCAATTTCTGGCACCTCGTTGGCAAACAGGTTCACCACCAAGCCAGCATCGGCCCGGGAAACCAAAAGCTGTGGCCCCCGCCGGGATCCCTCATAGACTTTCTTGAGATAGACCTTCATCACCGCGTTGGGAGTGTAGCGATCGCTGGCCAGCTGTTCCTTCTTGGGCAGTTCTGCTTCCACCTCAGGTTGTCCGAAACCGCTGGATACCGACATGATCACCGTCTGCCGCTCGGTGCGCAGCACCCGTGCCTGCAGTACGGTTTTTTCCAGATCGCGGAACTCTTCCTGAATCAGACGGCGCTGCTGATCCCGTAACTTTTGCGCCAGCACCTGCTTGGTTTGGATGGCCGCCATGCGGCCAAATTCCGCCTGTTGTGGGGTGACATCATCTGTGACTTCCCAGCCTACTTCGGCTTCTGGGTAATCCTGCTGCACATCGTACAGAGAGATCTCATGGTCGGGGTTTTGCACCTGCTCAACGATGGCTTTGGTGGCCAAAACGCGAAAGCCTCCTGCCTCCACATCCAACTCCACATCGAAATTGCGGAAGTGGTCTTCTGCAAAGACCACATCTCGCTGGATGGTTTTGCGGTAGCGTTCGTAGCCCTTGAGCAGCGCCTCTCGCAGGGCATCGGTGACCACATGGCGGGGCAAGTTGCGCTCCCGCGAGATCATCTCCACCATTTCCGCCAAACCCGGCAGAGGCACCATCGCCATAACCACTGTCCTCCTGCACAAACTTCGTGAAACTTGCTGTTGCTATTGCTCCACAGCGGGAACTGAACCCGCATCTCTGATGCGAAGGGAGGGCCGCACCACCTGCGGTCAAACGCTCTCTCTATCTCCGGTCTCCTAGTCAGTTTCCGATGAGAGGGCAACCCGCTGCACCGAAGCGCGGGGCAACTGAACTCGCCGCCCCTTGAGGGATAAGGCAACCCTCTCCTCATCCCGACCCAGCAGGTGTCCTGACCAAACGGCTTTGCCCTTGTAGGGTGGATCCAAGGTCACCTCCACCGCGAATCCCTTGAAAACCACAAAGTCGCGATCGCTGGTGAGAAGGTTGCTGATGCCAGGGCTGGACACCTCCAACACGTACTGGCCGGGGATCAGATCCACCCGATCCAGCTCGACTTCCAAGGCTTGGCTCATGGCTTCGCAATCGGCATGGCTGGTTTCTCGGTCGGGATCCAGTGGGCGGATATCCACCCGCAGAACTGGCGGATGCTGGTTGGTGTGGAAAACCATCTGCACCAACTGGTATCCCAGTTGAGCGGCCAAGGGACGGGCCAAGCTCTCCAACTGTGGAATAAGAGGGTGAACCATAACCAACTTGTCACCAACCGGGTGTTGCCGCCAGATCCAAACCCCTTGGAGCCGGAGCCGGCAAAGGGGACAGTAAGCCCCCTCAAAAAGCAAAGAAGTGGGTACCACCCACTCCCCGTTGCTATCGCGGAGCTCCTTGAGGCTCGCCCAGAATCAGTACAGACTTCGAGCGCATCCCCCCTACCTCCTAATTTAGAAGATCTCCTCCGGTTTTGTCATGGGGATCCCCAAAAGGCAACATCTATAATGTGGACAACTGCGGATTTGCCCAGATATCCAGCCGCGTTTTGTGGGGTTTCCTATGACTGTTGCCTTTTCCTACCCGATCTTCGGCCCCAGCATTCAGTGCCCCCACTGTCGGCAAACGATTGCGGCCCTCACCCTGACCGATACCTACCTCTGCCCTCGCCACGGTGCGTTTGAGGCGGATGCCGAACAAGAGGAGCTGGTACACCTGCAATCCGGACGGCGCTGGCGCTTTTGGGAAGGTCGCTGGTTTCGTCAGCACACCCACGCCGATGGGATCCGTTTTGAGATTCATGAAGAGTTGGATCGGCTGCGCATGCAAGGGATGCGAGCCACTCAGGTGATCGTGGCCGAGCGCTACCGCCAGCTGCTCACCCCTTATCTGGAGCAGGGATCCCACCGTCGTCCTGGCCCACCTCGCCTCTATGGCTTGCCCGTCAGCTTCAGCTCCCAAATCCCAGAGGATAGGGGTGGATCCCCTCAGCGCTGGCGGGTGATCAACTTTGAGCTGACCTACGAGATCGACCCGGCCATGCGGCAGCCGCAATCCCGTCTGCAACTGTGTGATTAGACTATGTGATTAGAAAGGCGAACAGGTAGAGAGCTGTTGGAAAATTGGTGGCTGCTCAAGCCCCCTGGGATCCGCAGCTTCCTTCCGGGTCAGGGAGTGCTATGCCTTGATAGGTGTAGCCGATAAACTTGGGCTGGTCGGCCATATAAAACCGCTCCAGTTGCTCAAACCGAAACCCCGCTTCTCGGATCAACCGGGCCATATCTCGGTTGAGGTTGCAGCCATCTGCAATCACTTTTTGGAGGGGGTTGAGACGATTTTGCCATCTTTGCACCTGGGGATCCTCGCTGAGGCCGTGTTCGAGAAAAAACAGCTTTCCCCCTGCTCGCAACACCCGCCGGATCTCTCTCAAAGCCTTGGCCACATTAGGAATGCTGCACAATGTCCAGGTGCTAACCACGCTATCAAAACTCTGGCTTGGAAAAGGCAGTTCCTGGGCATCCGCCACTTGCCAATCAACGGCGATGGGAGAAGAGGCAATGCGCCGACGAGCCAGGGATCCCATGCCAGGATTGGGATCTACCCCTGTGATCTTGCGAATGTGCTCTGGGTAGCAGGGTAGGTTGAGGCCGGTGCCAAAACCAATCTCCAGAACAGCTCCCTGCACATGGGCCAGAAGCTGCCGCCGATAGCGCTCCATCCGTTCCCCCGAGAGGGCCAGATCCAACAGTTGCGGGAAGATTATTCGGCGATAGAGGTTCATTCGACCATCCCAAATGAATGTTCAGACCTGAGCAGCTTAAACAGTCTGGGCAGGTTGCGGTTGAGCAGTCACCTTCAGGGAGTGGAGGGCATAGCAGGCCAGCAACCAATTGAGCAGGCGGGCCACCACACGAGCGGTTTGCCGCGTTGCGGATCCCACCGCCACCCCTCCCAGTGAAAGGCCAACCACAGGACGAGCAGCAAAGATGGCCTCACAGGTCTGCAACAGTTGCGGCCAACTCACCCCCCCTGGCTCTGGGTGATGCACCGCGGGCGCCAAGGAAGGATCCAACACACTGCAGTCCACCACCAAAAACACCGGTTGATCCGGCAAAGAGGCCACCACCTGCTGGGGATCCCAGCCATCTTGGGCCCAGAATATTGGGCTGTGGTGGGCTTTCAGCCATGCGTAGGCCCGCGCACTGCCGCTGCGCAATCCCACATGGATCACCGGCAGCTTGTGCTGATAGAGCAACTCCACCCAGGCAGCACTGCCATAGCTTGTATCTTGATCCGGCTGGGTCATCTCCGGCGGCGGCATCAGATTGGCATGAGCGCTGCAATGCACCACGCTCAGGGTTGGGTGGTGTTTCCAAAGGGCACGAATGGCCCCCCAACTGGCGGCCAAGACCGAAGGCAACAGCACCGGCCATTGTTGTCGTCTCCAAGCTTGAGTCACCGCCGCCTCACACATGCCGTAGGGAGGCTCATCCACCAGCCCCGGCAACTGCGCCACCGCCAGCTTATCCACATCGATCCCCAACCTCGGCTCGAAGGCACACAGCTCTGAACCGGCGTTGAGAATGGCCATTGGAGCCTGAGTGTCGTGGCCAAAGGCGGTGGGGATGAGAATGACCCTGGCATTGGATTGCGAGCTGGGATGGAGTGACCACTGAGCCATGGGCGCTATTCCTTTTCCAGAGAGCCGTAAGTCTCCGGCTTGTTCTATGGTGGCCTACAGGGCGCCCAGGGATCCGTCTGAGGGCCAGCCAGTCTGCTACGAAAGATTACAGTTCCCAGGCGGAACTGGGGCCAAAAATCGAGTCAGTGGTAGATTCAAAGTGCTTCGCGCCGCAAACCGCGGTTTGGACAAGGCAAACCACCGCAAACCACAACGAGTTGAGAAAGGTAGACTATGGCTGTGATGGAAGGCGATCCTCGTCAGGGAGCAAAGCTGCCTCTATTTGGGGGATCCACCGGAGGGCTGTTGAGCGCAGCCGAAACCGAAGAAAAATACGTCATTACCTGGACGGGCAAGCCGGGGCAGGTGTTTGAAATGCCCACCGGCGGCGCTGCTGAGATGGTGGAAGGCAAAAACTTTCTCACCTTTGCCCGCAAAGAGCAGTGTTTGGCGCTGGGTGCCCAGTTGAGATCCGACTACAAGATCAACGACTACCAGATCTTCCGCATTCCCGCGGGGGGGGAGCCTGTGTTGGTGCATCCCAAAGACGGCGTCTTTCCCGAGAAGGTCAACGAAGGCCGTGAGCCCGTCGGCAAAGTGGATCGCAACATCGGCAAAAACAAAGAGCCGATTACCTACAAGTTCACCGGCGGGAAACCCTGGGATTGAACTCCCCACAGCTTCGCTCCCTACTGGGTTTCAGGATCCCCTAGCAAGGTCGGGGGATCTTTTGCTTGCCTGTTTTCGACAAAAAAGCTCCAGCCCACCTTGAGCTGAAGCTACGCCCGGAAGCGCTGGGGATCTCCTATATGTAGCCAGGGATCCCAGGGGCCAACCTACTTGGCAATCGCCGCGAAGAACTCCTTGGATTTCACTGGGTCGGGGTGCATGGTTTTCTGGCCGGGCTGCCAGTTGGCCGGGCAAACTTCGTCGGGGTGAGATTGCACGTATTGGATGGCTTGCAGGGTGCGCAAGGTTTCATCCACACTGCGGCCAAAGGCCAGGTTGTTAATGGTGGCGTGCTGGATGATCCCTTCTTTGTCGATGATGAACAGGCCGCGCAGCGCCACACCCGCTTCCGGATCCAGGACATTGTAGGCAGCGCTGATCTCCTTTTTCAGGTCAGAGACCAGAGGATACCTCAGCTCACCCACCCCTCCGGCTTTGCGGTCGGTTTGAATCCAGGCCAGGTGAGAGTATTCGCTATCCACTGAAACACCCAGGATCTCGGTATCCAGCTTGGCAAAGTCGTCATAGCGGTCGCTGAAGGCCGTGATCTCCGTTGGGCAGACAAAGGTGAAGTCCAAGGGGTAGAAGAACAGCACCACATACTTCTTACCCCTGTAGTCGGAGAGCTTCACCGTCTTGAATTCCATGTCATAGACGGCGGTGGCGGAAAAATCGGGAGCGGGCTGCCCCACTCGCAGGCATCCTTCCTGAGACATAAATCAACGCTCCTTGCGGTAAAGTGCAAATGTAAACCAAACCTAACATACCATACTCATAATGAGTTTGTCTTAATCCGAGGGCTAGGGAGGGATCCCAACTGCTGGGATCCGGATAATCCCCATTTTTCCATGCTGATCGGTTCGGCTCTGCAAGGGATCCTGTTGTCATGAGGGTGGCGCTGGAGTTCCTCTATCACTTCTGTTGTGACCGCTGTCGGCGGTGGTGGAGCCAGGCCGATGTGGAGCCCCAACCTGGGGATCGCCTGTATTGCCCCTATTGCGGCCATCAAAATTGCGTGGAGCGCATCGATACCTTTCGCAATGCTGCGCGGGACAGTTGCCTGACCCGTCCCCCCGATGCCCCTTCTCCAGATCCGCATCCGCCCTCTGAAAAATCCGGGGATCGGCCTCAGGAGAAGCGATCCCCAATCTAGTTATCCTGGGCAAACCCAGTCCTCTTGCCCCTATGGGGCAGCCAGCCGCTAGAGCCTGTCAACCATTCAACGCATCCGCCAGAGTTCCCCGTTGCGAAGATGACCACAGGTAGAGGTCAACCTCAGGCGAGGAAGAATCCACCAGATAGCGACAGGGGCGGCGCTCTTCCAGGATGGTGGTGGAGCAGCAGCAACTGTAAACTTCCAGATAGTCGTCCGGCTCCGCCTCAAAGATCGCCTGCTGGCCGGGGAAGAGGGTGCGCTCCCAGTGGCCGGGGATCGTGCGGATCACCTGAACCTGTCCGGAACGGTTGACAAAAGCGTATCTTTTCATTGCGTTTTTTTAATGGTGTTAAGAAAAACTTATTGCCCTTAAAATAGGCTACCATCCCTGATCCCCAAGCGGCAATAGTAAGCCGCCAAGACGGGGATCGCTCTTCCTGACTGGCTTTGGGAGATTTGTTCTCTCAGCTTATTGGGGTTGAGAGAATGGGATCCCGAGGAGAAGCCTGCCCTGGTAAACTGAGGGGAAGAGTCTGAAGATATCCTTAAGTTGGCCTTCACCATTCCGAGATCAGCAAGGGGGCACATCGTGGACAACAAGTTGGGGCTAGAGATCATCGAAGTCGTGGAGCAGGCTGCCATTGCCGCCGCCCGCTGGATGGGCAAAGGGGACAACAAGACTGCGGATCAGGTGGCTGTAGAGGCCATGCGGGAAAAACTCAACCAGATCCCTATGCGCGGTCGCATCGTCATCGGGGAAGGAACCCGCGATGAGGCCCCCATGCTCTACATCGGCGAAGAAGTGGGCATCTGTACCCGCCCGGATGCTGAGCAGTTCTGCCGTGTGGAAGAGCTGGTGGAGATCGATATTGCTGTGGATCCTTGCGAGGGCACCAACCTGGTGGCCAAAGGCCAAAATGGCTCCATGGCGGTGCTGGCCATCTCCGAGAAAGGCGGCCTTCTCCACGCCCCGGACATCTACATGCAAAAGCTGGCAGCTCCGCCCCAGGCCAAGGGCAAGGTGCACATCGACTATCCGCCAGAGAAAAATCTCAAGATCATCGCCGAAAGCCTGGATCGGGAGGTATCGGATCTGACGGTGGTGGTCATGGATCGCAAGCGCCACCTCGATCTGATTCGCCAAATTCGAGAGGCGGGGGCACGGGTGAAGCTGATCACCGATGGCGACATCTCGGCGGCTCTCTCGGCGGGCTTCAACGGCACCGGCATTCATGCTCTGATGGGGATCGGGGCTGCTCCTGAGGGGGTGATCTCGGCAGCTGCTCTGCGGTGCTTGGGCGCCCACTTCCAAGGTCGGCTGATCTACGATCCCGAAGTAGTTCAGGCGGGCACTTACCTGCCGCCTGTGGAGGAAACGCGACGGGAACTCAAAGAAAAAGGCATTGAGGATCCCGACAAGGTGTGGGAGTGTGAGGAGCTGGCCAGTGGCAAGGAAGTGCTCTTTGCTGCCACCGGGATCACCGATGGTGACTTGATGCGCGGGGTACGTTTCTTTGGGGGTGGGGCCCGCACCGAGACCTTGGTGATTTCCAGCCAATCCCGCACGGTGCGCTTTGTGGACACCATCCACATGAAAGACGGCCAACAGCCCCGCGGCCTGCAGCTGCGCTAAGGGATCCCTATCTAACATCCTCGCAGATCGGGGCGGCTTTCCCCTGCTGGAGGTCGCCCTTGCCTTTTTGGGAAAGTTACGAAATCTATCAAGCCCCAACCCGTGAAAACGTAATAACTCTTCAGCAAAATCCGGCAAAACCGGTTCGATACTGGTCTTAGGGTTTAGGTAGGCTGAGAAAAGTTACCTAAGCTTGCTGGAACCGAGTCAAGGGATCCCCTCGTATCGGTCACAGCTCTTGCTTTCTCTCTGAAACAATATTTGCTTTTGTTCAGAGTTTTTGTTTTTAATAACTTTTGCTGTTGCTGTACAGACGACGGAGAGGCATGTTTATCGCGGTTGTCGGTCTTAGCCATCGCACAGCTCCCGTAGAGATTCGGGAGCGCCTCAGCATCGCGGAGGCGGAGGTGGGAGAGACGATCCAGCAGCTTCGCACCCACCCCCACATTGAGGAGGCTGCGATCCTCAGCACCTGTAACCGGCTGGAGGTCTACATCGTCACCTCAGAAATGGAGAGTGGTGTCCGGCAGACGATGCAGTTCTTGGCTGAGCTGAAAGGGATCCCCTTGCCCCAACTGCGTCCGCACCTGTTTACCCTTCTCTACCAGGATGCCGTAACCCACCTGATGCGGGTGGCTGCCGGGCTAGATAGCTTGGTGCTGGGAGAAGGGCAGATCCTCTCGCAAGTGAAAAAAGCCCAGCAACTGGGCCAAGCCTGCAACGGCATGGATCGCATCCTCAATCGCCTCTTTAAGGCGGCCATCACCGCCGGCAAGCGCGTCCGTACCGAAACGGAGATCGGCACCGGCGCCATGTCCATCAGCTCGGCAGCGGTGGAGTTGGCTCTGCAAGAGCAGGGATCCCTCTCTCAGGGCAAGGTTACCGTGGTGGGGGCGGGGAGAATGGCCCGTCTGTTGGTGCAGCACCTGTTGGCCAAGGGGGCAGTCGATATCACGGTGGTGAACCGCTCCCTGGAGCGAGCCGAAGCCCTGGCCAAGCAATTCGAGCAGCCGATCCAAGTGTTGCCCTGGGAGTCGCTGCTGAGCAGCGTGGCCGAGTCCAACTTGGTCTTCACCAGCACCGGCGCCACCCAGCCGATCCTGAACTACCAGCAACTGGCAGGGGTGCTGCAGCCAGATCAGCCGCTGTTGTTGGTGGATATCTCTGTGCCCCGCAACATCGATCCCGATGTGGAAAAGCTGAAGGGGGTACAGGTGTTCAATGTGGATCACCTCTCCCGCATCGTGGAAGAAAACCGCGCCCAACGGCAAAAGCTGGCTCTGGCTGCCGAAGCCCTGGTGGAAGAAGAGGTGGATCAATTCATGGAGTGGTGGCGTTCTCTGGAGACGGTGCCCACCATTTCCAGCCTGCGCCACAAGGTGGAGTCCATCCGCGAGCAGGAGATGGAAAAAGCTCTCTCCCGTCTGGGCAAGGACTTTGCCGAGAAGCACCTGGAGGTGATTGACGCCTTGACCCGCGGCATCGTCAACAAGATCCTGCACGACCCGATGGTGCAACTGCGGGCCAAACGGGATATTGAGGCGCGGCGGGCAGCCATGCGGATCTTGCAGGAACTGTTCAACCTGGATCCGGTGGTGTTTCAAGCCCAGCAGGAGCGCTAGGGATCCCTTGGCGAAGAGCGCATGACTTGAAGAATTGTAACAGCTCTCCCATCTGGGGTGGAGGGCACCCCTTAGGATACAAAGCGTAAGCCACAGGATCTGGGATTATGTTCGGACAATACGAAGTTTTTGTGCAGTTGGCCCTGCTGGCCTTGATTGTCTTGGCAGGCCCGGCGGTCATCCTGCTGCTCTATCTGCGCGGCGCCGATATGTAGGGGATCCCTCTGGATATTGAGGCAGTCGGGATAACCCTTTGGGAGTGCTGGGGCTAAGCCCAAAGCCAGGAGTGTTTAGCAACGTAACGCTCCTTTGCGTTAGAGTTGTAAAGAAATCCCTAAGGCACTCCTGCTTGTAGGGCGACATCCTGCTGGTCAATGGTTAATATGTCACTCCCCATCCGCAACGTTGCCATCATCGCCCACGTCGACCACGGCAAAACTACCCTTGTGGATGCCCTGTTGCGCCAGGCGGGCATCTTTCGGGAGGGGGAAGACATTCCCACCTGTGTGATGGACTCCAACACGCTGGAGCGGGAGCGGGGCATTACCATCTTGGCCAAAAACACAGCCGTCCGCTACGGCGAAACCTTGATCAACATCGTCGACACCCCTGGCCACGCCGATTTCGGGGGCGAGGTGGAGCGGGTGCTGGGGATGGTGGAGGGCTGCTTGTTGATCGTGGATGCCAACGAAGGCCCGATGCCGCAAACCCGCTTTGTGCTGCGCAAAGCCTTGGAGAAGGGCCTGCGCCCAATTGTGGTGGTCAACAAGATTGATCGGCCTCGCGCCGAGCCCTACAAAGCCGTCGACAAGGTGCTGGATTTGTTCTTGGAGCTGGGGGCAGACGAAGACCAGTGCGACTTCCCCTATCTATTTGCCTCTGGGTTGCGCGGCTTTGCCCTGGAAGAAGCTCATCTCAAAGACTTTCTGGAAGGGAAGTACAGCGGATCCCTGGATATGAAGCCTCTTTTCGAGGCCATCCTCAAGCATGTCCCACCTCCCATTGGGGATCCCGGCAAGCCGCTGCAACTGCAGGTCACCACGCTGGAGTATTCGGAATACCTGGGCCGGATTGTGATCGGCAAGATCCACAACGGCACCATCCGCCTGGGGGATCCATTGGCAGTGGTGAAAGAGGATGGATCCATTGCCAAGGGCAAAGTAACCAAGCTGTTCGGCTTTCAGGGGCTGCAGCGCATCGAGCTGACGGAAGCTACCGCCGGCCACATTGTTGCTGTGGCGGGGTTTGCCGAGGCCAACATTGGCCACACCCTCACCTCTCCCGAGAATCCCCAGGCTCTGCCGCTCATCAAAGTGGACGAGCCCACATTGCAGGTGATGATCGGTGTCAACGATTCTCCCTTTGCCGGCCAGGAGGGTACCTTCGTTACCTCGCGACAGTTGCGGGAGCGCCTGATGCGGGAGTTGGAAACCAACGTGGCGCTGCGGGTGGAAGAAACCGATTCGCCGGATCGCTTTTTGGTGTCGGGGCGAGGCGAGCTGCACCTGGGCATCTTGCTGGAAACCATGCGGCGGGAAGGCTATGAGTTTCAGGTGGGGCAACCGAAGGTAATTTTCCGCGAGGTCAACGGCCAGCCCTATGAGCCCTATGAGTGTTTGGTGCTGGATGTGCCGGAAGCAACGGTGGGGGCCTGCATCGAGCGGCTGGGGCAACGGCGGGGAGAAATGCAGAACATGATGGTGGGATCCGATGGTCGGGCCCAGTTGGAGTTCGTCATCCCGGCGCGAGGGCTGATCGGCTTTCGGGGGGAGTTTATCCGCATCACCCGCGGCGAGGGGATCATGAGCCACAGCTTTTTGGAATACCGTCCCCTGACCTCTGAGATGGAAATGCGCCGCAACGGGGTGCTGATTGCTTTTGAAGAAGGGGTGGCCACTACCTATGCCCTCAAGAATGCGGAAGATCGAGGTGTATTCTTTATTACGCCAGGTACCCGCGTTTACAAGGGCATGATCGTGGGCGAGCACAACCGTCCCCAAGACTTGGAGCTGAACGTCTGCAAGACCAAGCAACTGACCAACCACCGGGCTGCGGGCGGGGAGGAGCTGGTGCACTTGCAAGCGCCGGTGGAGATGACCCTGGAGCGGGCTTTGGAATACATCGGCGAGGATGAGCTGGTGGAGATCACGCCCCAGTCGGTGCGCCTGCGCAAGGCACAGTTAACGCCCTCTCGCCGCTAGTTTTCTCAGCCAACTGGAAGAGAGCATGACTCTAGTCAATAATAAGCTCAACTATACTGAAAATAATGTATAATATGCTCAGTACGGATTACTACCAGTTGATCTTTCTGTTTACTTTCGAGTCTGCCAACATGGTAGCCAAAGCAAAGCAGAAAATTGGTAGTAAGACGACACGGAAACTGCGCTTTGGGTATTCTACTCAAAGCTTTGCGGGATACCGCCATTCTGGTTGGAAACAAACAGAATGCTATCGCTGCATAGTTGAACAGTGATGTTCAGCAGTGTTCAGCGTAAATGTATCAGCCTGGCTCACCACCGCCGCAGGTAAGAGGCCAAGTTGGGGAAATAGAACGCCCCCCAAATCCCCAGCAGGATGACTCCCAAGCCGAACACAACCAGCCAAAGGCGCGGTCGGCTGTGCAGCTTATTGGATCCCACCTGGACGTAGGCCAGATCCACCCAAGCAGTATTGCCGCGGCGGAACCAGCCCACCACTTTGACGCGCCGGCCCACCAGGGCGCGGATCCGCTTCAGGCCGGAAAAGACATTGCCCACCGGCCCCAAAGGGGAAGTAAAGCGCACCGGGATCAGCCCTGTGGCCTCTTGCAGCTTCAGCTCTGCCCCCAGTTGATAGCCGGAGGGGCCCAGTCCCACCAACTCCCCCTCCAGCTCCACCCATTGTCCGCGGCGGGGATCCGCGTCGGGATCCGCCAGCAAGCTGAGCACATCCGTCGGCCTTGCCGGCAGGGATCCCCCGTACATCAACCCCGCTTTGGCCCACAAGCCCACCCCGTAGCCCACCACCGCTGCTGCCGCGATCACCTTGGGATCGAGACGGTTTTGCAGCAGCAGGTAGAGGATCAGCCCCACCAGCCAGCCAATGAGGATCCCGACCACTTCGGCTGCGTAGATGGCCAGATCCAGCCAAAACCGGCTTTGCAGGCGGGCCACATCCAATTTGGACCCGGATCCCAGGCTCAGCTCCGGCAGGAGGCGCAGCCGCTCTCCATATCCCGCCAAGACCTTGAAGCGGTGCCCCGGCAGCGGATGGCTGGAATTGACCTGCATCCAGCGGGCCCAAGGGTTGATTTGATCCCAAAGAAAGACTTGGCCAGCTTGGGAGGGATCCTGGAGGCGGGCGGCAGCACTGGCAGCGGCGATGGTTTTGAAGTCCAAAAAGCTGAACAGGCGGGTGCAGTGCAACAGCGAGGAAGGTCGGCGGTCGTTTTTGTGGGCCTCCTGCAGGCCAGCAGCCGATTTGAGCAGAGCAGCAATCAGCCCGTTCGGGTTGCCAGTCGCCTCTACAGCAAAATGGTCGGCATGGTAGGTGCCCAGGCGGGAGAGGAAAAACAGCGGGTAGGAGAGCACCGTGTAGATGAGGTATAGCAGCGGGGCCACATGCCCGATGAGATCCCGCCGTTTGCTTCCCAGTTGGCTCACCTGCTCTAGGGCCAGGTAAACCAGTTGAATCGGGGATCCCAGCAGGGTCATGACCAGGATATCTCCATTAACAATTCGCCCCAGGGCCTGGGCGTAGACGGCGGCAATCTCATCCTCAGAAAGCTGCTGCAACAGGGCTTGGGTGACCACAATGCGGCAGCCATCAGAAAAAGTGCCGTAAACAAAGGCCAGCGGCCCAGCATCCGGGATCACCCCCAGTCGGGGCTGTTTTAGCTGGTTTTGGGCACAGATGCGCTGCAGCAGGCGCGCCGTTTCGGGGCTGTGGCGTTCGATTTCGCCAAGCCTGGCCCAACGCAACTTGTGCAGCCGTTGGTGGAGCTGATCCATCAGCCAGGGGGCAAAAAAGAGAAGGCCTACTCCAAAGTTGACCGCCAGGCTGCCGGCCACCAACCACCGCAGGCCATTGCGCAGCCAGGGCAGCAACCCCTGCAAAAACCAAAGCTGCCGCGGAAAACTCAGCCGGCCAAAATCCAGATGGCTGCCTACCAACACAAAGCTCAGCCACCAAAGGAAGACAATGCCCACCCCCAGGGATCCCCACTTGGCCCAATGCAGGGGGCCGGCCCGCTCCGGCAGGGGGATCTTCATACCCAGTTGGGCGGCCCGTTGACGGGTGGACAGGGATCCCGCTCCAGGAGACGGCTCCTCTGGGGGAGCAGAACGCGGTTCGACAGGTTTGGCGGACGGAGCAGCCAGGGACTCTGTTGCAGTGGGCAGGCGAAGCAAGATCTTCTTGGCCCAGCCTTGCGCCTGGGGGTTGGGGTGTTGCAGCAGCTCTAGGCAGAGGGACCGTGCCTTCTCCGTCTGGCCCAACTGGTGGTAGGCCCGCACCAGGTTCATTTGGGCTTCCAGGGCTTCGCCGTCAGATGAGTCTGCCGGGATCCCTAATGCTTTGTCCTGCTGACGGGATTGGGCCAGGTAGCCTTCAAAAAGTTGGATGGCCTCTTGCAGGCGGCCCTGCCGCAGGGCTTCCTTGCCCGCCTGGACGGCATCGGGGATCATCGGCTTGCTCCTTGCCTGGTAGGGTCTGCTTCTGGAGATCGGTTGGATCCATCTGCTCCCCCAGCTTACTCAGGGATCCAACCCCGAGAGACTGGATCCCCCCTAAAGGGGGTAGCAGAGCAAGCGCCGCCGCAAGCGATCCAGAGCCGTCTGGGCGCTCCACCAACGCACCCCCTCTCTGCCGCGCAGGCTGCCAAACCGGTACTCGTGTACTTCCACCTTCCCTTGCGGATCCGCCAAGCCCAGATACACAAGACCGACTGGCTTGGTGGCGGTGCCTCCCTCTGGCCCGGCAATGCCGGTGATGCTCAAGGCCCAGTTGGAGCCCAGGACTTGCTTGGCCCCCAGCGCCATTTGGGCGGCCACCGCCTCGCTCACGGCCCCGTGCTGTCGCAGGGTTTCCGGATTCACCTGTAAAAGCTGCTCCTTGATGCGGTTGTCGTAGGCCACGATCCCCCCCACAAAATAGCGGGAGCTGCCCGGGATCCCGGTCACCAACTGCCCCAGCAGCCCGCCGGTGCAGGATTCTGCCACCGCCAGAGTTTGACCCCGTTGCAGCAACAGCTCTCCCACCACACCGGCCAAGGTGGCGTCATCGCTGCCGAAGTAGTCTTCTCCAGAAATCTGTAAAATCTGCTCCACCACCGGGGCGATCAAGGCTTGGGCCTCTTCACGACTGGGAGCACGTCCGGTAACCCGCAGGCGTACCTCCCCCTGGCTGGCGTAGGGAGCCACCGTAGGGTTTTCCCCCGCCAACAGGGATCCCAGCCGTTCGGCCAGCGTCGATTCGGGAATGCCCCAATAGCGCAGTACCCGGCTGTAGAACACCTCTTTTCCCCAGCCGATGGAGCGCAGATAAGGCACGGCGGTCTCCCGCCACATGTGTTGCATCTCCCGCGGCACCCCAGGGAAGGTGAGAATGTGCAGGTCGGGCCGGGGCTGCCAGATGAGGCCACAGGCGCTGCCAAGCGGGTTGGGCAACACCCTCGCTCCCCGGGGCAGAAAAGCCTGCTTGCGATTGCTCGGCGAGGGCACAAGGCCCCGCTGCCCGTACTTTTGCAGGATCTCTTCCCACACTTGGGGGTGCTCCACCATCTCCGCCCCAAAAAAGGAAGCCAGCGCCTCATGGGTGAGATCGTCCGGCGTCGGCCCCAAACCCCCGGTGATCAGAATCAAGCTGGAACGACCACAGGCCACCTCCAGCGCGTGGTGAATGCGGGCCTCGTTATCCCCCACCACCGTTTGGTAATAGTGGGGGATCCCCAGTTGCGCCAACTCGGCTGCCAAGTACTGGGCATTGGTATTGGTGATCTCTCCCAAAAGCAATTCTGTGCCGATGCAGAGGATCTCAGCCCCTTGGGGAATAGCAGTTTGCGGTGGGATCATGCTTGGCCTCGAGCTCAGCTCAGCCGCAAGAGAAGTATACAAGCAGGGAGGTCTCGGCCTCCCTGCGCGCCCCCAGATTTTGGGCTTGCAGTTGGCCATTCCAAATGGCGGTGAGACAACCGGCAAGTTTCCATCTCCGGCGCCGGCAAAAAGATTGGGGGACGAGATGTATCCGACAGCACAACAGCGACAGACGCTGCAGCAGTGGTTGGGAACAGCTCGGTTTGTTTATAACCGCACCCTAGGAAGTCTTTAGAAGGCGAGCGTCCACCTGGATGCAAGTAGCTACTCACCACATCTTGCCTTCTCTACCAGATTGGGCGAAGGCAGTCCCGTACCAAACCAGAAAGTGGCAGTCATTGTTTGCGTTGGCCCATTCAAGACTTGCGGGATGAGCGCCAAGGCGGCCAGGTTCTGGGTGGACAACTTTGACATTTATTCTTTGACATTTTCTTTGACATTATTTGACATTGTTTATTGTCTTGGTTTATTGTCTCGCTGCTCAAGTTTCAGACCTCCAAGATAGCGGTCAGAAAGCAGCGCCAGCTACATGCCAAGACGGTGCGCTTGCTACTGGTGGGCGCGTAGTGCGTTCCAGGAACGGCCAGAGGCTGTGGCTGAGCAGTACGGGAAACAAGCATTGACATCCTCCCCGGCCTTTAGGCCGGAGATTCCTACCACGCTACGCATGGATGGCTCCTTGCGCAGTCGTCTCGGCGGGTTCCTGCTTCCGACCGCCCGTGCAGTTCGATCCACAGGCCATCCGGGCTGACACGGGTG
>NZ_JBSSDE010000046.1:0-24355 GCF_054060435.1 Thermostichus sp. MS-CIW-34
GGGATACCGCCATTCTGTTTGGAAACAAACAGAATGCTATCGCTGCATAGTTGAACAGTGATGTTCAGCAGTGTTCAGCGTAAATGTATCAGCTAGGATGGGATCCCCTTTCCCTTCAGCGGTGCAGAACACTTTGCGAGTAGAATTTCAGATTTTCCGACAGTTGCCGCCGGAGCCGCCCCGCTGGCAGTCCTTCTGGCTGGAGACATCCCCTGGCGCCACCATTCTCGATTGCCTCAACCAGATCAAGTGGGAGCAGGATGGCAGCTTGGCCTTCCGCAAAAACTGCCGCAACACCATCTGTGGCAGTTGCGCCATGCGCATCAACGGTAGGGCAGCCTTGGCTTGTGGCCGACATGTGGGCGAAGAGCTGGATCCCCGCAGCCCCCAGCCGCAGCCTATTCGCATCGGCCCTCTGGGCAACCTGCCCGTTCTGCGGGATCTGGTGGTGGATATGCAGCCCTTCTGGAACGATCTCAGCTGGGTGGATCCCTTTGTCAGCACGGCGGGGCGTCGCATCCCGGAGCGAGAATTTTTGCAGTTGCCTGCCGAACGGGAACATCTCAACGCTGCCGGTGGCTGTATTCTCTGCGGGGCCTGCTATTCCGATTGCAATGCCAAAGAGGTGAACCCAGAGTTTGTCGGCCCCCATGCTCTGGCCAGAGCCAACCGCCTCGTCCAAGACAGCCGCGACAGCCAACGGGAACAACGCCTGCAGGCTCTGGATAGCTTGGCTGGTGTCTGGGGCTGTACCCGCTGCTGGAACTGCAACAGCGTCTGCCCGATGGGCGTGGCACCTCTGGATCAAATCACCGAACTCAAACAGGGGATCCTCTCCCGCCCTGTAGACAAGACCGCTGCTCTGCCCACCGACCGTTCCCCATCGCACGCTGTTCGCGCTATTCGGACGGAGTCCTTGCCCATAGCCATCCGCCACCGCAAGACTCTGGTGCAACTGGTGCGCTCCGGTGGTTGGATAGATGAGCGCCGCTTTGCCCTGCAGGTGGTGGGCCGGGATCCCAAAGGGCTGCTCAGCTTGGTGCCTTTGGGTCTGCGCCTGTTGGCCAGGGGCAAATTTCCCTTTCGCTTCCAGCCCTCTGCAGGGGCGGCGACGGTACGGCGGCTTATCGACACGGTTAGGCAGGAAGGAAGGGATCCCCTCTAGGCTCCAGTTTTGAGGTTGTCTTGGCCGGAAATCAATCTGGCACTCAAAATCCGATCCCCCACTTTGATGTGGCGCAGCACCTCCGTTCCCTCTGTAACGTACCCGAACACGGCATAGCGGCCATCCATGAGGTTTAACCCCGCCGGGGTGAGATCCGGTTCGGCCATGAAGATGAAAAACTGGGAAGAAGCGCTGTTGGGATCGTCGGGATAGCGGGCCATGGCCACCGTCCCTTCGGCGGAAAAGGGCAGAGCCGGTTCCACATCCCACAGGCCCATCTGATCAAAAGTCTGGCCGTAGCGGGGCATCACCTCACCTTTGGCGCGAATCTCCATGGGGATGGTGCGAACCTTGCCCGTGGCCGGATCCACATAGCCATCGGCAGGGCCAGGGGGATCCCCGGCCTGCGCCAGGAAGAAGGTCTCCACCCGGTCAAAGGTCAGGCCATCGTAGAAGCCCCGCTGCACTAGGTCAGCGAAGTTGCCAGCAGTGATGGGGGCGCTGTAGCCATCTAGGGTGATCACCATGCGCCCAGCGGTGGTGTTTAGCTCCACCTCTGCCCGCCCCAAGAGCTGAGGTTTGTCGGCATACTCAGCAGGCACCGTGTAGGGAAAAGCCCCCACCCAGTTGTTTTCGAGGGATCCCAACTCGTCCACTAGACGGTCGTAGGCAGCGCGGGCCTCTTCTTTACCCTTGGATTTGCGCTCGCTGGCTTGGCCGATCACCTGCAACTGCTCCCGCAGCGCAGCCATCTGTTCAGAGGCTGGGGTCACCCGATCCGGGGGCAAGCCGGCCAGCAGGGAATCTCCATGGCGATCCAGAAGCCGCTCCACCTGGCGCACATCTCCCCGCACCGCTGACCAGCGGTTGTACTTCAGGTCGGTGTCGATTTTGGAGATGGCCTCATCAATTTCCAGCAGCTTCGTTTCCTGAATAGGCAACGCCCGCCGCAACAGGGTACGGGGATCCGTGATGGCATCCCCTTGGGGCAGAGCCAAGGCCGGGATCCCCCAGAGCGCCACCCCGCAGAGCAGAGCAGCTACGTAGAGGCCAATCCGGCAAAGGGATCCCCATTGCCAAAATCCTTGGGCACGCTGCGTCATGGTTCCTACCGACTGCAAAACCACTCCTGTCTCAGCCTGACATCCCACCGTCACAGGCGGCAAGCGCTGTCAGACCTCGATTGAGATTTCAACGACTGGCGTGCTCCACCTGGGGGAAAGCCGTCATCGCTACGCAACGCTTTTGCAACCGCAATAGCGGGACCAACTTCTCCAAGGGCATGGCTACACGGCTCTGATACATTCACGCTGAACTCCCCTGAACATGGTTCAGGAAAGAAGCGATCGCATCCTGCCTATCTCTGAGCAGGAAGGCGGTATCCCGCAAAGCCCTGAGGAATACCCCCCGAGCGCTTTCCCCCTTCACTTCCCGGCAACCGTTGCGGTGGACTCAAGGATCAGGGGGAAACTTGGTCTACTATATCCCTCTCAATGACTTTTGCCAAACCGCCTAAAGCTCAGTAAATTCAGCAAAGTTCAGGGTTTTGGGGGTTAGAGGCATGCTCCTACCTAGTTGGTTGGCGTCGGTGTTGGCGTCGGTGTTAGTGTCGGGGTAGAGGCAGGAGTGGGTCGAGGTGTCGGAAAGTCCGTCGGTGCAGGAGGTAGGGGCACCGGAATGCGGAGGCGGCAGGGTTGATCCGATTGATCGCCTTCTGGGGCATAGCAAACGCGAATGAGATCTTCCACAAAGCGAAGCTGATTAAAAGTGACATACTCCCATCACTGACCCTACAGGTACAGCGTGGGCTTCGCGCTTCATCGGGGAGCTACTGCAAGAACCCTCCACGCGCAGACACGGGATGTCCCACCGCGTAGCTGTACCAGATTCCGGCAACGCCGTTTTGTACAGCCATGTTGATTATGGCACAGGATATATACGCCTTTCATCCCGACCCTCCTGCTGTTGCAGAGAGTGCGGGGCTTCCCGGCGGTTTAGCTAAGTTGATCCGCAAACCGTGCCAGCACAAAAGTCCCCTCAGTAGCTGCAGCCAGACGCTGTAACTCCAGAAGATTCAAATCGACCCCCAACCCAACCACATACACGGTGAGTTTTTGTCCTCGCTCTCTGGCCAAAGTTGTCAGCTCCTGAGTAGCTTGGTTGATGGAGCGGGTGCTTTCGTTGTCAATCCCATCGGTGAATACCACCAAGCGGCGGTTGAAACGCTCGGTGGGCCGAAAGTCGCTCAAGAAACGCCCGGCTTCTACCGTGGCATCGTAGAGGGCAGTGTTCCCCCCCGGAACAGCGCGCAAAACGCCTCGTCTCAGCAGCTCTTTGTCGCCGGTGAAGTCCTGCAATAGCTGAGCTGTGCGCAGAGGCTGCCCCAGGGCTGTAAGGCCAAAACCTGCCCCCCGGTTGTCAAAGCGCAGAATGGCGCCCAGATCCAGGGGTGCAGGGCGAAATTGATCCAAGAGCCGAAAAACAGCCAGGAAGCGCCGAGATTGGGGATCCAAAACCAGCAAGCTGCCTGAGCCATCCATCAGCACTGCCATGAGCAAAGGCCGCTGAGCCAGATCCGGCGGGGGGTTCTCGATCCGGGTGGGTGTCAGGGTCAAGGTTACCGGCTGCGGGATCCCTAGCAAATCGGTTACCCGGTTTACCTGCAGGCTGACCTGACTGGCAGAGAGCTGGGTTATTGGTTGGGGCGGATCCCCGCCTTGCAAGAGGGCGATGTTGAACTCCATTTCCCCTTGTGTGCCAGAAAAGGAGCGGGTCAGAGCCCCATTGAATGTCAGGCGAGCTTGGGATCCCACAGCAGACGGCTCAATGCCTGTACCGCCGGAAGAGCCACAGCCAGCGAGGCAGCTTCCCACGAGCACCAGGAGAAGCAGCCAACCAGCTTTTTGGCTTTTTACTTGACCGGGCTGTATTTTTACAGTCATTGCAGCTGCCAGTGCAAGCACAGTGGGGTGGCATGAAAGTACGGAGTTGCAATACCACCCAGTAATTCTGAAAGCTACTGTAGCGCTTGGTGTAGGCGTAAAGATTTTTACTGCAGTTAGAGGATCTCGAGTTCATCTTTTTTCACAATGCGAGCACAGCGGGTCTCAGCTTTGAGCCTAGTAGGGCGGCTAAAGCCTGTCTGCTCCGAGAATTGCTTCGAGATAAAGACCCCTTTGTTTTGCCACTTGTGGCAAGCGTTCTCGCTGACCAATTGTCAAATAAGCCGGCGCTCTCCTCCGTGGCCTATAGTTCATAGCAGCTCATCAGTGCAGGTGTAAGCTCTAAAAGGATCCCCTGGGTGAGGAGGAGAACTGAACATGGCGGCAAAGCAACTCAAGTTCTATTGGAGCCCCCAACACCAGCTCTTTAGCTGCGATGGCGCCAAGTTGGAGGGGCACGGCTACATCCAAACCAACCCCTCCCATGACCTGGTTCACCTGCTCATTGCCGCCAACGGCAACATGCCCTGGCAGCCGGTGGAAAGCCGCGAGCAAACTTGCTTTGCCGAGTACAACGCGGTGATGCTGGAGCATCTGCTGGTGAACTGTTTTAATGCAGGAGCACTGGGATCCCTGCCTGCCCAGCAGATCATCCCAGAGGCGCGGAAGTTCTTGCGGTGGTTTGTTTCAGAACATTACGCCCCTTTTCCGGTGTCTGAAGAAGAGGCTTTTCGTCGCTTTGCCGAGCACCTGGATATTGAGCGCATTGTGCGTTTGTTCCCCTATTTTTACAGTTTGCGAGCTTGGGAATGCTTCAGCCCCGATTACCGCGCCGAGACCTACGACCTGGAGTTCACCTCCGAGGATGATCCCGTTCGAGAGGCCCCGGAATGGGCGGCGGATCCCAACATTTTGGAGACTCAGGAGCTGGTGCGGCAAAAGCTCTCTGAGGCAGTAGCCGAGGCGGGCTCGATCCGGCCCAAACCGGAGCCCGTTTTCCCGCCAACTTCGTCAGCTTCTCCTCTGTCCGATCCCCCAGCCAAGACCAGGCAGAAAAAAACCGGACTCGGCTTCAAGCCTGCCCGTTGATGGATCCCCTCACCCCTTTCCCACAGGGAGAGGGGAAGACTAATCTGCGCCTTTCACTAGCCGACGAAAGGCCTTTTTGCCCACCTGCAAAATCCGCCCCGCCAGCTCCGAGGCATGGGCAAACTCCAGGTCGGGATCCTCCACCTTTTGCCCATCCAGCCGCACGGCGCCCCCTTGAATCTGCCGACGGGCCTCGGCGGCACTCTTGCACAGGCCACACTCACGCAGGATGTAGCTGAGTTTAACAGGGTAAGACAACCCATCGATGGCAAAGGTGGGGATGGATCCCGTTTCGGCAAGAATACCGTCTAGCACCAGGGCTTGGGCGGTGCGCTGGGCCTCTTCTGCCGCTGCAGGGGAGTGAAACTGGGCCACTAGGGTCTTGGCTAGGAGGATCTGCCGCTGGCGGGGATCCTGCGGCAGCTCGGCAAGGGGCACTGAGGTGAGCAACTCAAAGTAGCGCTCCACCAGGTGATCCGGCACCTTCTCCAGCTTGGAGTACATGGTGAGGGGATCCTCGGTCAGCCCCACGTAGTTGTTTTTGGACTTGGACATTTTCTGGTACCCGTCCAGCCCCTCCAAAAGCGGCACCGTCAGGCAAAACTGCGGCGCTTGGCCCTTCCAAATTTGCAGATCCCGACCGGTGAGCAGGTTAAAGCGCTGGTCGGTTCCCCCCAGTTCTACGTCGGCTGCCAGAGCCACCGAGTCGTAGCCCTGCAGGAGGGGATAGAGAAATTCGTGCAGATAAATTGGCGTTCCAGCGCGGTAGCGCTGGGCAAAGTCTTCTTTGGCCAGCATCTGCCCCACCGTCATCTGGGCCTGGAGTTCGATCAGCTCGCTGAGAGTCAGGTGGGCCAGCCACTCGCTGTTGCGGCGCACCTCCAGCCGACCGGGGGTCTCAAAATCCAAAATCTTGCCGGCTTGCTCCAAGTAGGTGCGGGCGTTTTCCTCCACTTCTGCTGGGGTGAGGCGGGGACGGGCCTCCGATTGGCCGGTGGGATCCCCGACCAGCGCCGTGAAGTCCCCGATGAGCAAAATAGCCACATGGCCCGCATCCTGGAACTGGCGCAACTTGCGCAGCACCACTGAATGGCCCAGGTGTAGATCCGGTCGGGTGGGATCGATGCCCAGCTTCACCCGCAAGGGACGATTTGTTGTGGCCAGGCGCTCCGCCAGGGCAGCAGGCCCTCCCGGAAAGATCTCGGCCACCCCCCGCTCAACAATTTGGGCTATCAACGGATCCCGGTACGCTGGCGAAACTGAGGCTGACGATATACTCAAAGCCTGATCCTCCGGCTGAACCCATGAGCCATTTTAAGCCCACGCAAAAGATGCTCGATTCTCAACTCAAGATCTTCTCCCCCTAGCCCGGTTGGAGTTGTCGATGGGCAGGGTTGGCCATCCTGCTGCCCCAATAGACGCCGCCCTATAATGGGTCTGGCTTGTTGTTGCTTTGCAACACGGACGTGACAGGGTTTTTGACGTGACCTACGGTCGCAGACCATTGGCCCGCCGGGCGAGAAAGCCGGGGTTGGAGCGTTTCTCCAATTCCCCCTTTTCCCGATCGGGGTTTGACGAGCATGCCGACTATACCCCACCCACCCGCCCCTCCCGGATTGCCCAGGTTGCCGGTGTGGTGGGCAATCTGTTGCTGGGATCCCTGCTCTTGGGATCCACGGCAACGGCTGCCGGATTGGTGGGGCTGGCCATTAGCTTCCGCAACTTGCCGGACGTGCATCAATTGCGGGATTACGTGCCCATTGCCACCACCCACATTGTCGATATTCGGGGCGAGCCCATTGCCAGCCTACACGGGGAGGCCAACCGGGAAGTGATCTCCCTTGAACAGGTCTCGCCGGAGATGAAAAAGGCCTTGCTGGCCATTGAAGACAGCCACTTTTACACCCATCCAGGCATTAATCCGGTCAGCTTGGGCCGGGCGATCCTAGGCAGTGTGGAGGGGGGTATAGGCTCGGCGGGGGGGGGATCCACCCTGACAATGCAGTTGGTCAAGAACCTGTTTTTGAGGCCGGAGCGTACCCTCAGCCGTAAAGTCGCCGAGATCGTGTTGGCGGTGCGCCTAGAACAGGTCTTCAGCAAAGACGAGATCCTGGAGATGTACCTCAACCAGGTGTACTGGGGGCACAATCTCTACGGCATCCAGGCGGCGGCCCGCAGCTACTTCAACAAGGATGCGTCTGAACTGAACTTGGCTGAAGCGGCGATGTTGGCTGGGATCCTGCCGGCTCCGGAAACCCTCAGCCCCTTTCGCAACCTGGAGGGAGCCAAACGGCGGCAACACCTGGTGCTGGATCGTCTGGTGGAGCTGAAGTGGATTACCCCCGAGGAAGCCCAGGCGGCGCGGGAGCAAAAGCTGACCTTAGGCCGCATTACCTCCTTTCAAAGTAACGCCCCAGCAGTTACCGACGCCATTGAGGCGGAGCTGCGGCGCCGCTATGGGGAACAAGCTCTAATGCAAGGAGGTCTGCGGGTTCAGTCCACCATCGATCTGCGTCTGCAGCGCCTTGCCCAGCGCATTGTCAATGAAGATGGCCCCCGCATTGGGGCAGCTCGTCGTGCCGATCAAATGGCTTTGGCGGCAGTGGATCCCCGTACCGGCTATGTGAAAGCCATTGTGGGCGGGATCAACGCTCAGCGGGGCCAATTTAACCGCGCCACCCAGGCGTTTCGCCAAACGGGATCCACCTTTAAGCCCTATGTGTACTACGCGGCTCTGGCCAGCGGGCGCTATTCACCCGGCAGCATCTTGGAAGATACCCCCGTCACCTATCCCGGCTCGCCACCCTACAGCCCGAAAAACTACGACAACACCTTCTATGGCTCCCTCACCTTTGCTCGGGCTTTGGAGCTCTCCCGCAACGTGCCCACGGTTAAGTTGGCCGATGATGTTGGGATCCGCAACGTCATCGCAGCGGCTCAGGCCACCGGCATCAGTGCCGAGATGTTTCCCAACTTGGCTACAGCTCTGGGCTCGGCCAGCGTCAGCCCCCTGGAGATGGCGGCCAGCTATGCGGTCTTTGCCAATGGCGGATATCGGGTGGAGCCGACCCTCTTGGCCCAGGTGGTGGATCGCAACGGCCAAATCCTCTTCGAGGCCAGGCCCCAGCCGGAGCGGGTTTTGGATCCCTGGGCGGTGGCTACGCTCAACCAAATCCTCAAAGGGGTGGTGACCCAAGGCACCGGGAGGGCAGCTCGTCTGGACGATGGGCGACCTGTAGCCGGTAAAACCGGCACCACCTCCGATTTCCGCGACGCTTGGTTCATCGGCTATGTGCCGCAACTGTCTACCGCCATTTGGATTGGCAACGACAACAACTCCCCCATGCTGCCCGGCACCGCCGGCGGGGCCTTTGTTGCCCCCACCTGGAAGCGCTTTATGACTGAGGCTCTGCAAGGGATCCCACCTCAGGACTTCCCCAGCCCGCATCAATTTCCCCCTCCCCGACCATGAGCTACAGCGAGGAGCGGCTGGCGCGCATCGAGCGCACTGTCGAGGCCAACGCTCAGGCCATCGCCCAACTGGCCCGGCAAAACCAAGAGCTGATGCAAACCATTGCCGGCACCGAGGAGCGCATTGCCAGAGCCGAGGAACGCATTGCCAGAGCCGAGGAACGCATTGCCAAAGCCGAGGAACGCATTGCTGGCGCCGAAGAACGTCTGGAGGCCGAGGTCAAACGCTGGGACGAGCGGTTTTTCCAGCTCAGCCGCGATACCCTCAACTTCACCCGCAATGTAGTGACCATCGCCGCCATCACGGCTGTTTTGATCCCCCTGCTCAGGGATGTCGCTCCCCTGCTGATCGAGCTGTTGCGGGAGGGATCCCGTTAGCGCTTTCCAGCCGGGACGATCTCGCTTTTCCAACCGCTGGCCAACAAGTGGTTATCGGCAATTGCGCTGAGACAGCCGCGATTCCACCTCTCTGGGGTCGAGCAGGGTTCCAACCGGAATCGAGGTGTCCAAGGGATCCCAGCGCGTACTGATTCTGAGTTACACTAAAACTGCAAAGAAAGGTAACGCCTTTTTCTGGTTCTCCTGACCCTTCGCCGCGTTCTTTCTTGCATTCCTTGCACAAGACACAGAGGACAGACGATTATGGCTTTTGAACTCCCGGCTCTGCCCTATCCTGCCGACGCGCTGAAGCCCTACATGTCGGCAGAAACCTTCTCCTACCACCACGGCAAGCACCACGCGGCCTACGTAGCCAACCTGAACAAGCTCATCGAGGGCACCGATCTGGCCAACAAGTCTCTGGAAGAAATCATCAAGGCCACCTTTGGGGATCCTGACAAAGCGGGTATCTTCAACAATGCCGCCCAAGTTTGGAATCACACCTTTTTCTGGGAATCCATGAAGCCGGGCGGGGGAGGTGCGCCTACCGGGCCTATCGCCGACAAGATCAACGCCGATTTCGGCAGCTACGACAAGTTTGTCGAGGCTTTCAAGACGGCGGCTGCCACCCAATTTGGCAGCGGTTGGGCCTGGCTGGTGCTGGACAACGGCACGCTGAAGGTCACCAAAACCCCCAATGCCGAAAACCCCCTGGTTTACGGCCAAACGCCCCTGCTCACTTTGGATGTGTGGGAGCACGCCTACTACCTGGATTACCAAAACCGGCGGCCTGACTTCATCAATGCCTACCTGGAGCACTTGGTGAACTGGGATGCCGCCAATGCCCGGCTGGCTGCCGCCTGACTCCACCTGTTCTGGGATCCCTTGACGGGGGATCCCATCGAGGACTAGCCCTATGTCTCTGTTTGCGAAGGGATCCTTGTGGATCCCTTTTTTGCGCCTAGTCTTTCCCCAAGCGTTCTCGCTCCTCGCGCAACCGCTCCAGAAAGCCAGGGGTGGGAGGTTGGGTTGGGGGTGCTGCAGGGGGAGCAGGAGTTGGAGCAACCCGGTTCACTTGGGGAAACAAAGGTTGGTTGATGGGCGGCGGGGGGAGAGGCTTGGCCGGGACAGGGGCTGGAGAAGGTGGAGCAGCGGGCGTGGGCACGGCAACCGGTCGGGGCGGCGGCGCAGCAGGCACTGGAGTGGGAGGGGACACCTGCCGAGTTGGAGCGGGGGGCTGAGGGGTAGAGGACACTGCCTCTGGAGTTGCCGCTGGCCTGGGTGTGGGCTCGCTTGCAGACTCACCGATTCCCAGATCTGGGGCGGGATCATCCTCAAACACCAGTTCACCCTCCGGATCCCGCGGCAGCCAGTCCAGCAGAGGTTCAGGAGTGGCTGAGGGATCCCGCTCGGAGCCGCCGACGCGATGGGTATCAGGTCGTTCAGAGACAGCAGGCAGTTTTTCCCTGCCTGGGCCCGGATCCAACAGCAGACGCAGGCCCCAGAAGGTGCTCCCCGCAATGACAACAAAAAGGGCTATCCCAGCCCAGAGGGGAAACAGCTTG
Organism: Thermostichus sp. MS-CIW-34; assembly: GCF_054060435.1. NCBI lineage: Bacteria > Bacillati > Cyanobacteriota > Cyanophyceae > Thermostichales > Thermostichaceae > Thermostichus > Thermostichus sp. MS-CIW-34. Next base: position 10,611 of record NZ_JBSSDE010000046.1, read on the forward strand.
GCCTCGGGCTCTGCCTGGGTACTGAGCAGGTGTGTGCCCGACTGCCCTGCATCCACCGCCGCCAGGGTGCGCTCGGAGAAGATGGGTGCGGCTGGGGGGGGCGCGAGGGAAGAGCTGGCAGCGCTCTGGGAGTGCAGGGATCCCTCCAATTGGGCGCTGAGAACCTTCATATCTTGGGGCCGCTGGTCGGGATCTTTGGCCAGACAGGAGAGCACCACCTGTTCCAGCTCCAGCGGAATCTCATAGGGCAAATTCGAGCGATCGAAGGGCTGAGGCTGTTGGTAATTGTGGGCCTCGTACCAGCCGGGGAAAGAATCGCTCTTGGGTCGCAGAGGTTGTTGCCCGGTCAACATGCGGTAGAGCACCACGCCAAACGAGTAGATATCCGAGCGGGCATCCAAGGCTTCCCCGCGCAGCTGTTCGGGAGAGGCGTAGCGCACCGTACCCAAAAAGCCGGTGGTCTGGGTGCCAAGGGCAAGGGAAACGTCGCTGAGGAGCTTGGCAATGCCGAAATCCAAGATTTTGACGGTTTCCCCCAGGGTTTCATCTTTTAGGACGAAGAGGTTGCTGGGTTTGATGTCGCGATGGATCACCCCCTTGATGAGATGGCCATCCTGCTAAGTCTCCAGGTTGTGGGCGTAATAGAGACCGGCGCATACTTGGCGGGCCATCCTCACCACCTGTTGAGGCGGCAGCACCGGCTGCTTGAGCATTAGCTCCCCCAAACTGCGCCCCGTCAGGTATTCCATCACCAGGTAAGGTTGGTCGTTCTCTAGGCCATAGTCCAATACCTTGACAATGGCAGGGTGCTCCCCCAGCAGCGTGCTGATGCGAATTTCCTGCTGAAAACGTTTGTGCAACTGGCGTCGGGTGTTGTCATCGCCTGCTAAGTTTTGGTGCAACAGCTTGACCGCCACCGGACGGTTGAACAGGCGCGTATCGACAGCCTTGAACACCCGCCCCATGCCACCTGCTGCAATGCTGTGAACCAGTTGATAGCGCTGGCCGATCACTTTTCCAGGAGCAAGCTGGTTCATGGGCAGCCCAAGAGCATGTACCCTCTGATTTTAATGCGTGTTTCTCGGGGGTTTCTCCCGCCTTTCTCCGGCCATCCCTGCCCAGCAGTCTTCATTCCCAATGTATTTGATGTGCTTTTAAGTACTTGTTAAACGCCCTGCCAGCGATTGAAGGCCGGACAAAGTCTGTGGGGCATCGAGAGCTACTTGGATCTGGAGGGATCTGATAGACTCATGCGGGCGCTTTGCCGGGTCTGTTCATTAGCTGTCTGTCGGGTATTTATGCTGGCTCACTGGCTGCAAATTTCGGGGATCCCTCTAGCCATGATTGGCCCTGTTGAGAATCCGGTGCTGGTGTTTTTGATCATCCTGACCATCATGCTGGTGGCTCCCTTGCTGTTTGAGCGGCTGCGCCTGCCGGGGATCATCGGGTTAATCTTGGCTGGGCTGGTGGTGGGGCCCTACGGCTTGGGCATCTTGCGGCGGGACGAGACCATCATCCTGCTGGGCACGGTGGGGCTGTTGTTTCTCATGTTCATGGCGGGGCTGGAGACCAGTCTGGAAGATTTGAAGCTCAATGCCGGGAAGGCCACCATCTTCGGGGCGCTCACCTTTCTGTTGCCCATGCTCATTGGCACAGTAGCGATGTTGGCCATTGGGTATGGCTTTCTGGCGGCGGTGCTGGTGGCCTCTTGTTTTGCCTCTCACACCCTGATCGGTCTGCCCATCATCTCGAAGCTGGGGTTGATGCGCCTGCAGACGGTGAGGGCAACTTTGGGGGCCACCCTTATCACGAATGTCCTGGCTTTGTTGGTGCTGGCGGTGGTGGTGCGCGCCCACCAAGGGGAGCTGTCGCTGCGCTTTTGGCTGACGTTGATCCCTTCCATTGCCCTCTACACCTTTGCCACCCTCTGGGGGGTGCCTAAGCTGGGCAGTTGGTTCTTTCAACGCTTTGGTCACGACGAAGGAGCGGAGTTTACTTTTGTGATTGCCACCTTGTTTGTGGTGGCCTATGGAGCGGGGTTGATCGGCATTGAGCCGGTGGTGGGAGCCTTTCTGGCCGGGACGGCCATTACCCCCATCATCCCCCAGCTCAGCCCCCTGATGAACCGGATCCAGTTTATCGGCAACACCCTGTTTGTGCCTTTTTTCTTGATCTCGGTGGGGATGCTGATCAATCCCGGTATTCTCTTGGGGGAGCCGCGCACGCTGCTGGTGGGCGGAGTGATGATTGCAGCGGAGGTGGTGAGCAAGTTTCTGGCCGCTTGGATCCCGGCCCAATTGTTTGGCTGGCGCTTTGCCAGCGCTATGGTTATGTTCGGCCTGTCGATGGCTCAGGCGGCGGCTACCCTGGCGGCGATCACGGTGGCTTTTCAGGTGGAGTTGGTGGATGAGCTGACGGTGAACGGCACCATTGCCATGATCCTGGTGACCTGTGTTGCCTCGCCTTGGATTGTGGCCCGCTGGGGAGAGCAAATGCAGCCCACCGAAGTGGCGGCAGAGTCCACTGAATTGCCCAAGCCAGATTGGGGAGCTCGCGTCTTGGTGCCGGTGGCCAACCCGGATACTGAGAGGAACCTGTTACAGTTGGCTTTGATTTTGGCCAAAAAAGATGGGGGAACGCTGCTGCCGCTGCATGTTTTGTCTGACCGCGCCGGGATCTCGCCGGCAGCCCTGGCCCGGCAGGAGCAGTTGCTGACTTTCGCAGAAGCTCTGGCCCACAGCGCCGTGGCCCGAGTGGAGCCGATCCGGCGGGTGGATGACTCGGTGGAAAAAGGGATCATTCGCTCGGCGGCGGAACGGCAGGCGACCTTGGTGATCCTGGGCTGGAAGGGCTACTCCACCTATGCGGAGAACTTTTTCGGCAGCATCATTGACGCGGTGGTGCGGCAGGTGGGGATCCCAGTCTTGATTACGCGGTTTCCGGTACCCATCGAGACGGCGCGCCGCATCCTCTTGGTTGCACCGGAGCTGGAGGTCTCTCCCGGATCCCTGCAGCAGACCCTTGGGCTGGCGCAAACGCTGGCCGGCGAATTGAAAGCGGGTTTGCAGATCCTGCTGGTGCAAACCCGACCTGGGCGGGAACGCTCCCCAGCCTTGCCGGCAGAAAGCTATGCCCACTTGCCGGTTCAGCGGGTGCAGGGGGGGGTGGTGGCGGAAGTCTTTAAAGCGCTGCAGCCGGGAGATGTGTTGGTGTTGATTCCCAGTGAAACCGGCAACCGGTCGCGCCTGGGCCGAGAGCCGGAGACCATCGCCCGCAACCGACCCAGCCTTCCCATCATCGTGGCGCATTTGCCACGGGATTCAGCTCATCCCTTGCGCCAAGGAGATGGGGTTCTGGCGGCCGCAGAGCCCACTTGACAGGGATGGCATTGGGGTGTTGTCTGGCGGACTGGAGCTCTTGTCTCAACGACGCCCCGGCTCCCTTGGTAAACTGGGATACCCCAGGTTCGGAGCAGTCGTGAGCCAGAAGGGAGGCCCAGAGCCATAGACTATGTTGATTGAGGAAGTGGGGATGGTACCCTACGGAGCACAGGAGCATGACTCTAGTCAATAATAAGCTCAACTATACTGAAAATGATGTATAATATGTTCAGTACGGATTACTACCAGTTGATCTTTCTGTTTACTTTCGAGTCTGCCAACATGGTAGCCAAAGCAAAGCAGAAAATTGGTAGTAAGACGACACGGAAACTGCGCTTTGGGTATTCTACTCAAAGCTTTGCGGGATACCGCCATTCTGTTTGGACTCCGTCCCGCTAACGCGAATGGAAACAAACAGAATGCTATCGCTGCATAGTTGAACAGTGATGTTCAGCAGTGTTCAGCGTAAATGTATCAGTATGGTTGCCTATTTGCTGGAAGTCGGCTGTGAAGAGCTCCCAGCCAGTTTTGTGGATTCGGCTCTGGAGCAGTGGCGAACCGGGATCCCGGCCTCTTTGGCGGAGGCCCATTTGCAAGCGGAGCAGATGCAGCTTTTCGGTACGCCGCGCCGCCTGGCGGTTCTGTTGCAGGGGTTGCCCACCCAGCAGCCGGATCGCACTTTGGAGGTGAAGGGGCCGCCGGTTCAGGTCGCCTACCAAGATGGCCAGCTCACCCCTGCCGGGGAAAAATTTGCCCAAAAACAAGGGGTGGATCCCGGCAGCCTGGAAATCCGGCAAGTGGGCAAGGGATCCTTTGTGTTTGCGGTGCAGCGGGTGCGGGGCCGACCAACAGCAGCTGTGCTCCAGGAACTGGCACCCGCCTGGATTACCAACTTGAGTGGTGAACGGCTGATGCGCTGGGCCTGCGGGGATCTGAAGTTTCCGCGCCCCATCCGCTGGCTGGTCTCCCTTTGGGATGATCAGGTGCTGCCTTTGCTGCTGCCGACCCACGAGGACAATTCCATGCCGGGCTTGGTGGCGGGGCGGGTGAGCCGGGGGCACCGCGTTTTGGGATCCCAGCAGGTTGTCCTGGAGCGGGCCGAGAGCTACGTTCAGCAAATGCAAGAGGCGGGGGTCAGCCCCGATCCAACAGCGCGAGAGGCATACATTCAGGCTGAGGTGACCAAGCTGGCCAGGCAAGTGAATGGGGAAGCCCAGATCCCTGCTCCTTTGCTGCGGGAGGTGGTGCACTTGGTGGAGTGGCCGACGGCGGTTTTGGGGCGCTTTGAGCCAGAGTTTTTGCGCTTGCCCCCTGCGGTGATCGAGACGGTGATGATCACTCACCAGCGCTACTTCCCAGTACGGGATGGCCGGGATCCCAGAAAATTGCTGCCCTATTTCATCACCATCTCCAACGGCGACCCCCGGCAATCGGAGCGGATCGGGGCAGGCAACAGCCGTGTGGTGCGGGCGCGCCTGGCGGATGCCCGCTTTTTCTACGAGGAGGATCGGCGGATCCCCTTGGCGCAGCGGGTGGAACGCCTGCAGGCGGTTACTTTTGCCGAAGGGCTGGGCTCCATGCGGGACAAGGTGGAGCGCATCCGCCACATCAGCCGCCTCATTGCCGCTGCCCTGAACTTGGATCCCCAGGAGCAGGCGCTGGTGGATCGCACGGCTTACCTGTGCAAGGCGGATCTGGTTACCCAAATGGTGTACGAGTTCCCGGAGCTGCAGGGGATCATGGGGGCCGACTACGCTCGGCAGGATGGGGAACCGGAGGCGGTGGCCGAGGGGATTGAGCAACACTACTGGCCTTTGGGAGCGGGGGACGCTTTGCCCAATTCCTTGACCGGGCGGGTGGTGGGCTGGGCAGATCGCCTGGATACCTTGGTGGGCATGTTTCACTTGGGGCGGATCCCCACCGGCTCCTCGGATCGCTTTGCCCTGCGGCGGGCCGCCAACAGCCTGGTGCTGGTTGCCTGGGATGCCGGCTGGACTTTTGACTTTAACTCCCTGTTGCAGAGTGTGGTGCAGGACTATGCCGTTCGCGCTGGCGGGCCGCAGGCCTTGGGAGATGTCCACACCTTGCGAGCCTTGCAGGAGTTTTTGGCCCAACGGATACAGACCCTTTTGCAGGAGGAAAAACGGATTGATTACGACTTGGTCAGGGCTGTGGTGGGGGATCCCGAGTCGGTCAAAGCGGAGGATCCCCAGAAGGCCGAGCTCACCATGCGGGCCCTGGGCAACCTGCCCTTGACTTTGCTGCGGGCGGAGTACCTGCAACACCTGCGGGCCACCGGGGAATTGGCGGATCTCTATCCCACCCTCAATCGCTGCGCCCGCCTGGCAGCCCAAGGGGACTTGGACTACGCCGTGGTGGATCCGGCAGCCGCCGTGGATCCCGGTCAGTTGCAGGAGGCGGCAGAAAGGGAGTTGTACGAGGCTTGCCAGAAGGTCTATCGCCTGGGGGTGGAGCCAGCCCTTCAGGGAGACTTTGTCCCCTTGGTGGAAGCTCTGCAAGCAGCAGCCCCTCAGGTAGCTCAGTTTTTTGAAGCCGTTTTGGTGATGGATCCGGATCCTGTGCGACGGGCCAGCCGGCTCAATTTGCTGGGAGTATTGCGCAACCAGTCGCGCCTGTTGGGGGACATGGGGGCTGTGGTCATGGCAGGGGAATCCTCGCCGGAGAAGACCCCCTAGCCGTTTCAGATCAGTTTACTTCGAGACAGATCCCCCTCACCCCCAGCTTCTCTCCCAGAGGGAGCTACCCCCCAAGGACTCTGTCCCACTGGCGCGAACGGCTTGGGAATGGACATATCGTCATTTCCACTCAAACTCAGAACACTGTGCCCACACCTAAACCGTTGGTCGCGTCTTCGCGTCAGCGTTGCGGTTCCCGTCAGGGTGCCGTAGGCATAGCAATAGCGTTGCGGAGCAATAATGCAGGGGGTTAGAAGGTTTTTCAAGGACTCCGTCCTGCTGGCGCGATCAGTAGCCCAGGCGTCTCATCTTAACCTGAACAACCATACGATTTATCCAAGAAATTGCAAACACTGCTGCAAAGCCCGCTGCACCGAGCCTAGGTAGCCCTCTCCAAACAGGTTGAGATGGTTGAGCCAGTGGTAGAGCTGGTAGAGGGGCTTGCGGTGGGGATACCCCTCGTCCAAGGGGTAGGCCTGCTGATAAGCCCGATAGAACTCGGCTGGAAAGCCCCCAAACAATTCTGTCATCGCCAGATCCGTCTCTCGATCCCCGTAGTAGGTGGCCGGATCGAAAATCACTGGGGATCCATCGGCCAAGGCCCCGTAGTTGCCGCCCCACAGATCTCCATGCAACAGAGCGGGTTCTGGCCTGTAGTCCTGAAAAAAGGCTTCCAGCTCCGCCATTACCCGTTCGGCTTGGGCCACCCACGTGCCGCGATACCCCTGTTGGCAAGCCAATTTCACCTGGTAGAGCAGCCGCTGTTCCCGATAAAAATCCGGCCAATTCTGCCGCCAACTGTTGATCTGAGGCGTAGAGCCGATGGTGTTGTCGCGCTCCCAACCGTAGCTGCCGTTGGGGGATAGGGTGCGGTGCAACTGGGCCAACTGGGATCCCAACAAACCCGCAGTGTGCGGACGGGGCGAGGTTAGCTCCAGGTATTCCAGCACCAAGTAAGCCTGCTCTCCTACGGATCCCCAGATGATGGGCTGGGGCACGCGAATGGCCTGGGCAGCCGCTAGGGTTTGCAAGCCCGCAGCTTCCGCTGCAAACATCTCCAGCGCCCTTTCTCCCCCACGGGCCAATTTGACGAAGTAGTCTTTTACCCCTTCTGCAAGAGGGCTTTGGGAAGCGCAGGAAAACCGATAGGTGGCGTTGATGCTGCCTCCGCCCACAGAACGATACTGTAGGGGCTGGATGGGATCCCCTGTTGCTTCTGAAAGGTGCTGGGCGATGGTCTGCCAAAGAGTTTGCATCAGCAGCAAAAGTCAATTGTCGGAGAAAAACAGGTACTTATGGTCATTTCGGGTAGTCATTTCAGGTTAGGGTGAGACGCCTGAGCCATTGCCTGGGCCATTGAGAAAAGCCCTATGGCCCCGTGCATTCAAAGTTTTAGGTGTGGGCGCAGTCTCCTGGTTTAATTGAAATGACCATAACTCTTTTTTTGTGCTACTTTCACCTTCTCATTCTCAAGAGCACAGTCAATAGCGCGAGGACTCCGTCCCGCTGGCAGGATGGGTTGGACGCCAGACCGGGCTCTATCCTTCAGTCGAGCTTCTGGGTACTGGTCTCCGTCTTGCTGCAGGGCAGCCGAGTCTATCTTACGCTTGCGGGTCTTGACTTTTGTCGGCCTCAAGTCTTCTCGGTTCAGCCAGCGATAAACTGTTGCACGACTAACCTTGTTCATCCGTGCAACTGCTCCCTTCCTGGACATACCCTATGACTCTCTCTCAGGTCTAAGCTTCCTCCTGAGGTCTACCTCCATGCCTTCTTAGCTGCAGGGCCGTCTCATTCTTAAATGAATTGACCCTGTTCCTAACCTGTGGGGCTCTGGGGTCTTGAGCTTCCGCCTCCTATGGGGAAAGTGGGGGGAGAGCTGTATCTCAAATTAAGTTCGAATTGAGGTCAGCATTAGCGGCGGAGAGGCTCAGAAATGGCCACCACATCCTGCAGAAACTGATCCTGTTGCTGGTGCAAAATGCCCAGGTCAGGACCTTGGTTGAGCAGGACAAAGTGGATGCCATTCGGCAGCTGCCCCATCGTCATCAGCCGATCCGCAGCGGATCCCACCTGAGCAGCCGTGCCTGGGGGCAAGGTGCGCGCCCGCAGGGTGCTGTGGCCACTGCCCGCTCTGGGCAAGATCCGAGTCGGATCCCCATCTGTGAAATCTACCAGGTGTTCCCAGAGATGAGCTAGGGCGCGGGGGGAAAGGTACAGCGCTCGCCCTCTTTGCCCCAGGCGAATGTCTTGCTCGGCGGGGGCCATTTGGGAATCCAGGCGGGAAATGGGCTGAGCCGCCAACCGCTGCCGCAGGTACTCCAGCAGGGCTGTTTCGCCCCCCAGTTCCGCCAACAGGGCTTCTGCCATGGCTCGGTCGTTGCTGCCATTGAGGATCTGCAACAGGGATCCCAGCCGTAGCGAGGTGTAGCTGGCCAGGCAGTGGGCGTCCGCGGGGAGGGCTGTTAGGACTGACACCGAGCCGCGAATGACAACCGGATGGGGTTGTTGAGTATTGCTGAGGAGTTCTGCCAAACGCTGAGCGCCGCCCAAAGGATCGGGTTGGCCCAGCAAACGGAAGGGGGGCAACACCTTCACATCCCCGTCGATCTGGCGAATGTTGAGGCTATGCAAATGGCGGGCCAGCTCTGCCACATTCGCTTCCGTGAAATAGGGATCCCCGCCACCCACCAGGATCAAATCTCCCGTCAAGCGATGGCCCAACCGATGGCCTGTGGTGTAGAAGCGGGTCTCAAAGCGATGCTCGTAACCCCAAGTCTCCAGGGCCATCAAGCTGATGGCCAACTGATCCAAGGCTCCCACCGGCAAAGGTCGATCCAGCCCATGCTCCGCCAACAGCTCCCCTTCCGGCGTCCAGAGCAGGATCCCCTGTTGAGAGAGCGCTCCCCCTTGGGCCGCCAATCCTTGCAAAAAGCCGGACAAGACCGAAGCGTAAGGAGAATCTTCCCACTGCGGCGATTGGGCGCGGGGCCACCAAGGGGGAAGGCCCGGAGTCCCACTTGGGGAAGGCAGCGGCGGCGGTGGAGTGGGGATGGGGGGGAAGGGATTCTGAGTCAATGTGGGAGACTCGACTTCAGCACCTGTGGGGTTGCTCCAGCAGGCCCCCAAGGCCAAAGCACCAGCTAACGGGATCCCTGCCCAGAGGAGACGACGATGGGGGCGCAACCCCTGTGGGATAAGCGGCATGATGACCTCACAAAGACACTTGCAAAGGACAACGGGCTGGCAAAAGACTTGACGCTACTCTAGTGCCATCCGAACTGCCTTGGCAAATCTCTGTGCCAGCCTTTTCCAGCGTTATCGACTCCGGCCAAGGCAAGCCCATCTTTTGCTTGTCAGGGATCCCAGTCGGCTGTGACGTAAACTACCCGACACCAACCGCTAGGCGGTACGGAGCGGGCTTTTAGTAGCCCTGCAGTTAGCAAGCCAACCACGAGCCTCTGGGGTGGTTTACAGCACCCCCAATCGACCGTTACCAGTGCCTTAAACAACCGTTTCTGGTGTCCGCAGTATTATCATAGCATTCCTCCCGACACCGACCCTACGGGTACAGTGCGGGGCTCCTGCAATTTCTAGCTGATGGGTAGCCAAAAAATGTTGTATGGCCTGATGGATATCTTTATGGATATCTTTTGCAACTGTAATGGCCGCAGATCGTCTGTTGGCTGTGCAAGGGCTAGGCCGTACTGCAGATCACACAACCTTCTCGGCAAACCGTAAGCTCCTTCTCTCCTTCTCCTCAGTAAAAGATAAAATAGGGCGACTTAGATTCCGAGCATTCCAGGCCGCCGATGGGAAACAGTCAAACCGGGGAGATGGTTCAATCGGAAAAGCAGGCTTTCCTGGAACGGTGGCATGACATTCTCGCCCCCAACTCCCTGGGCTACCGCATTCGGCTGTTGTCTCAATTGGTGCGGCGGAAGTTGCAGTCTCATTTGGAGCCTTTTGGCCTGACCATCTCCCATTGGGTGGTGCTCTGCTGCCTTTGGGAAGAAGACGGGATCCCTACTTCCACTATTTGTGAGCGCTTGCAGCAGTTGGGGGGCACCATGACCGGGGTGTTGGATGGCATGGAAAAACGGGAGCTGATCCGGCGGCAGCGAGATCCTGAGGATCGGCGGATTTGGCGGGTCTACCTCACACCTGCAGGGGAGGAGCTGAAAGACGTTTTACCCCCTCTGATTTGGCAGTTGCGGGAGCAAACCTACGGCTGTCTCAGCCCAGAAGAACAGGCAACCCTCTCGCGGTTGGTGGATCCGCTGATCGCCCATCTGTCAGCTAGAAATCGCAGGAGCCCCGCACTGTACCCGTAGGGTCAGTGTCGGGAGGAATGCGGAAGTTATGATAGAACCATGACCCAAGTCCTGACCGTATCCTGCAAGCTCAAGGTGTCCCAGTCGCAAGCCGCAAAGTTGGATGCGACAATGGATGCCTTTGTGCAGGCGTTGAACTGGGTCAACCAAAACACACCAGAAAAAGTAGTCAACGCAGTCAAACTCCAGTCCCTTTGCTATTACCAGATTCGCGCTCGGTTTGGCTTGTCCAGTAACTTGGCAAGGACTACGTCCCGCTTACGCGACCAGCAGGTCTGCAGACGGCTGGCCGGTGCCCGTAAAGTTGCCCAACAGAAAAACCGTCCGGTCAAAGCGTTCAAGAGAGGCTTTGCGACCTACGATGCCCGTATCTTTTCGTTCCGCGAGAAAGACTGGACGGTGTCGCTGACCACGGTGGAGGGTCGGGAGCGCTTTGAGCTGGCGATTGGCCGCTACCAGAGAGAACAGCTGGCAGGCTCCAATCCCAAATCTGCCACTCTGGTCAAGCGCAAAGACGGTTCCTACTCTATTCAGATCTGTGTGAGATCTGTGTGGAAGCGGAGCCATCCCCACCGCAACGCACGGGCAGAGTGCTGGGGGTGGACTTGGGGAGGACGGATATTGCCCATACGTCAGAAGGGGATAACTGGAATGGACAGCGGTTGAACCGAATCCGAGACCACTACTCCAAGCTGAGGGCGGCACTCCAACGCAAAGCCAGTAAGGGCACCCGCAGTTCGCGGCGCAGATGCAGAGAACTGTTGCAACGGCTGTCTGGCAAGGAGAGGCGCTTTCAGGCGTGGGTCAATCATCGCATCTCCAAAGCTATTGTCTCTAGGGCAAAAGCTACCAACAGCGCTCTTGCTCTGGAAGACTTGACAGGGATTCGGGAAAGGGTCAATCAACAGCCACGCAGCAAAGCCGAACGGCGCAGGGCCAACAGTTGGGCGTTCTACCAACTACGTCAATTTCTGGAATACAAGGCGAGGGCTGCAGGGGTTTCTCTGATTCTTGTGCCGCCTGCCTACACGTCGCAGACCTGTCACCGGTGCTTACACATCCACCCTGAGCAGGGCAAGTCCTACCGCAGTGGCAAGTCGTTCAAGTGTGGGCACTGTGGATGGGAAGGGGATGCGGATTTGAATGGTGCGAATGTGATTGCGCTCTTGGGGGCTGCCGTAAACCAGCCTAGAGGTTCGGGCCTGTTTTGTTCTCTGGTAGAGCAGAACAGGCTCAGGGCTACTGAAAGCCCGCTCCGTACCGCTTAGCGGTCGGAGCCGGGTAGTTTACTGGATCCAGATGCGGCTGTGCTGGCGGAGCCAAGTCAATAGTCTTTATCTTGAGAGCGCCTTTGGGGGAGGGCGGAGCTTTGTCTGGAGATTTGCTGATCCGAAATGCTGAGCTGCTGGTGCCGGAAGGGGATCCCTGGCGGGGGGATGTGCTGGTGCGGGAGGGGCGCATTGCCCAAATCGGCCAAAACCTCTCGCCAGAAGGGGTGGCCAAGGTCATCGACGCCGAGGGCCATACCTTGATGCCGGGGGTGATCGATCCGCAAGTTCACTTCCGCGAGCCGGGCCGAGAGCACAAAGAAGACCTGCAGACGGGATCCTGGGCCTGTGCCCGGGGCGGGGTGACCAGCTTTTTGGAGATGCCCAACACCGACCCGCTGACGATTGACCAAGCGACGCTGGATGACAAGTTGGCCCGTGCAGGCAGCAAGTGTGTGGTCAATTACGGCTTTTTCATCGGGGCCACTGCCGATAACTTAGAAGAGTTGCAAACGGTGCAGGGAGCCTGTGGCATCAAAATCTTCATGGGATCCATGCATGGGCCCCTGTTGGTGGATGATCAGGCGGCGCTGGAGCGGATTTTCGGGGAAACGGATCCCAACTTTTTAATTGCCGTCCATGCCGAAGATCTGTCTCGCATCAAAGCCCGTAAGGCCCTGTTTGCCGGACGCACAGATGTAGCCGTTCACTCGCAAATTCAGGACGAGGAATCGGCCCTGATCGCCTCACGGCGGGCTTTGGACTTGGCCACCCGCTACCGCCATCGGCTGCACATTTTGCACCTCTCCACCGGCCTAGAGGTGGAACTGCTGCGCCAGCACAAGCCGGCCTGGGTGACGGCAGAAGTGACCCCTCAGCACCTGCTGCTCAGCACCGCCGATTACGCCCGGCTGGGATCCCTGGCCCAGATGAACCCCCCCCTGCGGGATCCCGCTAACCTGGCCCAACTGTGGCAGGGGCTGCAGGACGGGATCCTGGATTGCATTGCCACCGACCATGCCCCTCATACTTTGGAAGAAAAGGCTCAGCCCTATCCCCACTCCCCCTCGGGTATGCCGGGAGTAGAGACGGCCTTGCCCCTGATGTTGACGGCAGCCCAGCAGGGGCGTTGTACGCTGGCGCAGGTGGTGCGGTGGATGTGTGAGGCGCCGGCCCGCCTCTACGGGATCCCCAACAAAGGGCGGCTGCAGGTGGGCTACGACGCCGACCTGGTGCTGGTGGATCGCCACACACCCAAACCGGTGCGGCGGGAAGAGCTGCTGACCAAATGCGGCTGGAGTCCCTTCGAGGGCTGGGAATTGGTGGGCTGGCCCCTAGTCACGATCGTGGGCGGACAGATTGCCTTTCAAAACGGCCAGGTGGATCCCTCAGTGCGGGGAAAGGCTCTTCAGTTTCAGCGCTAGCCAGGGATCCCTGCTATCCCGCAAGGGCTTCCGATAGCAGCAGGACAGAAGTGGCGCAGTAGCCTATCCTAGCTTCCCTCTCCCTTTGTGGGAGAGAAGCCAGGCCTGAGGGCGGGATGGCGCAAAAGCCTCAGGAACGGTCTCAGGCTGGTTTGCCGATCACCACACACCTCGGCCTGCTGGGTCCGGCAACTCTGGCCCAGAAACTCGTGTTACTCTGAAAATGATAATTACTGATAATCAAAATTGAAAACGGCAAGGGGGCCTCATGAAAGTTGCCTACGTGTTCACTCACCCTCGCTGCGGCACCTATAAGTTGGGCCAGATGATCCTGCCCCAGCTAGAAGCAGGGGTGCATGGAGCGCAGGTGGTGGGCATGTTCTTTTTCGACGACAACTGCTTTGTTTTGCGGCAGGGGGATCCCATCGGCGAGCGCCTAGCCAAGATTGCCGAAGCGCAAAACATTTTTCTGATGATGTGCGACATGTGCGCCCTGGAGCGCAACCTGGCGGAAGGGGAACCCAAGTGGTGCGACGCCCAGGGACGTGGGTGCAAGGAGCCGGGCCATTGTGTTCCCAAAAACGTGGTCAAAGGCGTGCAGGTGGGCTGCTTCCCCGACCTCTACGAGGCCTTGAAAGACAACCCA